>NZ_DGWR01000008.1:0-68867 GCF_002395285.1 Mitsuokella sp. UBA4253
AGTATTCCAAGTGACTACCGTTGCGTCCATTCCTCTCCTGACTGAAGTGAGAAGATTCCTGGCCGCATTTTAATTGAATCCACTGTTATAGACGCCTTCGCTTAAGTTGCACATTTTTTTCAACTCCTTTGTCTCATCCTCTGTCAGATGGATGCCGTATTCTTCTTCCAACTGCCGTTTCTTGACCAACGCCGATGCCTTCTCCTTGAAGATGATGCGCAGCATCTCGATCAGATTATCCTGTGTCTTGCGATTGCCGAGGTACAGCATGACGACATTCAAGATGTTATATTGCCATTCTTCCGCATGATATTTCCCATGTAGGCGCTCTTCTGTCATCCGGTAGCGGTTGATGGAGTTCCCCATGTCCTTCGGCGCGTTCATGCAGATCCAGATGGTATAGACTTTCTTGATCTTGTCGTAGTCGTCGCCATAGAAGTCGCGGCCACGTTGAGAGGACACCATGCGGCTTGCGTAGTATGTCGCCCGCTTCAGGATGGAATAGCCGGGATTTGCCCTGTCCTGTGCCTCGATGTTGATGATGAGCATGATGGGCTCTTTCGTCTTCGGAACAAGTGCCTGGAACAGGATGTCGTACCGTACCATCCCTTCCGAGATACTGCCGTCTTCGGTATTATTGCCCTGGATGCGCTCATATTCCTGATTCGTCTCGTCCGGATGCACCGGCACATGACTGATGAGCGGCGTGCCCTCGATGTACTTCGTCATGATATCCTGTACCGACTCATCTTTGAACTCCTCGACCATTCGCTTCAAGATGAATGCCAGGATCTTCTTCTGCGACAGCACCTTCTTCGCCGCCTGGTCATAAGCAGCATTGCGGTTGCCGTACAGCGCTTCTTCCGATAAACTCATGCTCCCACCTGCCTTCCTAGCTTCATTCTACTAGGATTTGCAAAGATTGACAACTGACCTTTGGATTAGGACCGAAAATAGTACATAATGAAAGCATATGCGAGAAAAGGACCTTTCTTGCATACAAAAAAGCCCCACCAGCTGATGCCAGTGGGACTTGTATGTTCGTGTAAAGCGAGTGATTAACGCTTCGAGAACTGGGAAGCCTTGCGGGCTTTCTTGAGGCCGTACTTGCGGCGCTCTTTCTCGCGCGGATCACGCGTAACGAAGCCAGCCTTCTTGAGAGCCGGACGGAGCTCTGCGTTCATTTCCATGAGCGCGCGGGTGATGCCGTGGCGGATTGCGCCAGCCTGGCCCGTGACGCCGCCACCAGCAACGTTTGCGATGACGTCGTACTTATCAACCGTCTCCGTGAGGTTCAGCGGCTGACGAACGATGAGTTCGAGAGTCTTGAGACCAAAATACTCTTCCATGTCGCGACCATTGATCGTGACTTTGCCCTCGCCTGGAACCAGACGAACACGGGCAACGGACGATTTTCTGCGGCCAGTGCCGTAGTAGATGACTTCTGCCATGTGTTATGTTCCTCCCTTTCCAGATTAGCGGATGTTCAGCTCAAGCTTCTCCGGCTTCTGAGCTGCATGCGGATGCTCCGGGCCAGCGTAAACGCTGAGCTTGCGGTACATCTGAGCGCCGAGACGGTTCTTCGGCAGCATGCCCTTGATTGCATGCTCGAGAACGCGCTCCGGGAAGCGCTCCAGCATGTGGCCAGCCTTCGTGAACGTCGTGCCACCCTGGTAACCGGAATGACGGAAATACGTCTTATCCGTGAGTTTCTTACCCGTGAACTTTACTTTCTCTGCATTGATGACGATGACGTAATCACCCGTATCAACGTGCGGAGTAAAGGTCGGTTTATTTTTACCGCGAAGAACTTTTGCGACTTCAGCTGCGAGGCGGCCGACAGTCTGGCCTTCAGCGTCTACAACGTACCATTTGCGCTCGATATTGGATGCATTTGCCATAAACGTTGTCTTCATGCGATTTCCCCCCTAGAGTTTTTTCAATGTCAATTATTCATGTAGTATGATGTATCGAAACAGGCTTCCGGGGCTAATGGAAACGCTCGTCCATGACATCACATAGAATTATTCTAATGAAAAGTCCCGAGAAAGTCAAGGGATTTTTCAGCGGAAAACAAAATTAATCCACAGTCCCCTGTGTATACTTCAGATGTCCTGTGCCATTGAGCAGTTCGACCGTCGTGCCGTGCTCAGTGTACGTCACGATGTTGACGGCCGTGTTGAACTGGCGGATGGTCCAGACGTACTTGAGGTCCATGTGCAGGGCGGCCGTCAGGATGGTGCGCAGGATGGCGCCGTGCGCGAATACGGCAACGGTCTGATTGGGGTGGCAGGCCACGATCTTCTCGACGGCATCGAGCGCACGCTCGCGCAGCTTCGGGAAGCTCTCGCCGTGCGGGATCTCGAGGACGTCGGGATGCTGGAAGAAATTATTGAGGGCATCGGGCCACTTGGCGACGATTTCGTCGTACGTCAGTCCCTCCCAGTCGCCGAAGTTGAGCTCGCGCAGCTCGGGGCGCGGCTCGACCGTCAGGCCAAAGCGGTCGGCGACGCAGCGGGCCGTCGTCATGGCGCGCACGAGGTCGCTCGAGTAGACGGCCTCCACCTTGTCCACGGGGAAGTGTGCCGCAAGCTTCTCAGCCTGCTCGATGCCGAGCGGCGAGAGTGCGATGTCCGTCTGGCCCTGGTAGCGGCCGAGCACATTCCACTCGGTCTGGCCATGGCGCACAAAAATGATCTTTGTCATAGGAACTCTCCAATCCATCCAGAATCTATCCAAAAATAAAGTCACGGATCCATGCGGTCAAAATCCCGCCAGGCGGCGAGCAGTGCCTCGTTCTCTGCGCGCGTGCGCACGGCGAGGCGCAGGAAGCCCGGCGCTAGACCGGGGTAGTGCTGGCAGTCGCGCACGAGGATATGGCGCGCGCGCAAATACTTTACGAGCTGTTCTGCCCGCTCCGCGGGAGCAAGCTTCACGAGGATGAAGTTGACGCTCGGCGGGAAGACGGTGACACCGTGCAGCGAGACAAGCGCCGCGGCAAGCCTCTCCTTCTCCACTGCGATGAACGCGCGCGTCTCCTGCTGATATGCTGTGTCCGCCAGGGCCGCCGCACCGGCTGCCTGCGCGAGCACGTTGACATTCCAGACGTCCTTGGCTGCCTCCATCCGCGCGAGCAGTGCGGGGCTACCGATGGCGAAACCGAGGCGCAGGCCGGGGATTGCGAAGAACTTCGTCAAGGAGCGCACGAGAAAGAGATTTTCTAGACGCTCTTGGCGCACGGTAAAGCGCGCCTCATCCTCACGGAAGTCGAGGAAGGACTCGTCGACGACGAGCTGTGTGCCGAGCGGCAGGAGCTCCCGCGCGAGGTCTGCAATGGCCTCGCGCTCCACGAGCGTGCCCGTCGGGTTGTTGGGGTTGCCGAGCACGATGCAGTCGGCCTCGACGCGCCGCGCTTCCTCTGCCAGAAAGATGAGGTCCGGCTCGAAGTCCTCCCTCTCCTCGAGCGGGCTGTACGACACGGCAGCGCCCGCGGCATGCGCGGCCCGCTCATACTCGCTGAAGGCGGGCACGGGCAGCAGGACGCGCTTCGGCCGCGTGACGAAAGCGTAGAGGTAAAAGAGTTCCGCCGCGCCGTTGCCGAGGATAAAGTCGCCGGGAGCCCTGCCATAATAGGCAGAGAGGGCCGTCCGCAGCTCGCGCATCGCGGGGTCGGGATAGTGGATGACCCCGTCGAGATGCGCCGCGAGGGCCTCTTTCACGCGCGGCGAAAGGCCGAGCGGATTGATGTTGGCCGAAAAGTCGAGCCATGGCTCTCCATCTGCCGTTGGCTCATAGACATTGCCGCCGTGGACAAAGCGAAGTTCTTCCTGCATCATGCATCATCCTTTCTCATGTATTCTATGCCGCCGCTGCGCATCAAAGAGATGCCGAGGCAAGTGAGCGCAGGAAACTGCCGCGCAAGGTGTGCCGAGCGGCACTCGATCTGCCCGCGCGCCATCTGCGACGGCCAGATGACGCCGATGACCGTGCCGCTGTGCGCGGCCACGAGCCCCAGAGCACCAATGCCTCTCGCCTGCTGCAACAGGGCTTCGAGGCAATGTTTTGGCAGTCGTGCCTGATTCCAGAGCGCACTCTGCGTCGCGGCCTCTGCCATGCGCCTCTCGCCCTCTGCCAAAGCTTCGAGCAAGTCCGTCCAGGGACGGCTGCCGCGCTCTCCCGCTATTGCAGCACAGGCATGGCAGTCGGCCGTGTCGACAGTGCCGCCCGTATCGAAGATGGTCAGGTACGGATGCGAGAGACGACGGTAAACGCGCTGCACGCGCCCCGTCACCTGATTGAGGCAGACGATGCCCGGGAGGAAGACGGCGTCCGTCGGCTCGACCTGCACGGCAAGGTGCAGGATGGCCTCGGGCGCGAGCGGCTGCCCAAGAGCCTGCGAAGCGGCCGCGAGGACGGCGGCGATGTCGGCGCTCGACGAGGCCATGCCCTTGCCCCGCGGCAGCTCGGACGTGAGCTGCATGCCAAAGGGAAATTTCTCGATGCCCGCCTCGCACAGGTAGAGCTGCAGCGCGCACCGCGCCTTCTCGCCGAGGCCGATGAGCCCCTGCAGGGAAGCTGCGGCCCTGACTGTCGTATAGCGCGCGATCGGGCAGGTCACGAGGAAAGGCTCGCCGCGATGCCAGCCCTGCAGCAGCTCACCGCAAGACCCCGGCACTCGCACTGTGACATCCAACACTTCCATCACATCCATCGAATCCATCACATCCAGAGGAAGCAGCCCGCGCGGTCAAATGGTAGCACGGCGAAGAGGAACAGGACGAAGAGCACGAGCACCTCTGTCATGAGCTCGATGGCGCCGTAGACATCGCCCGTCAGGCCGCCGAGCTTCTTTTCCGCATAGCGGCCAAACAGGAAGGCAAAGAGCAGCCCGATAAGCAGGGCGGCGATAGCGGCAATGCCCCACGGTGCGACAAAGAGCAGCGATGTCACGAGGCCGATGATGACTGCCCTGCGGTCGGCCATGGCCGCGAAAGCCTGCCCCATGCCGCTCGGACGCGCATAAGGGAAGTGCGCGACGGCAAGGAGCATGGCCATGCGCCCGATGACGGGCATAGTAAAGACCGCGATGAGGAGCACTGGCGCCGGCAAGTCGAGCAGCAGCGACCAATTGAGCAGCAGTAGCCCGGCAAACGCAGCAACGCCAAATGAACCCGTGCGGCTGTCCTTCATGATCTCGAGCATGCGCTCGCGGCTGCGGCCCGAGAAGAGGCCGTCCACCGTGTCCATGAAGCCATCGGCGTGCAGGCCGCCTGTCAAGAGGAGCGGCAGCAAGACGAGGATGGCCTTGCCCGTGTAGGACGGCAGGCCGAGGAAGGCCAGGCAGGCGAGTGCAGCCAGCAGGTAGAGTGCGCCGAGCACGACGCCGACGAGCGGGAAGAAGCGCGTGCTGCGGCCGAAATCCTCCGCCGTCAGGTTCTCCTGTTGGACGAGATGGATGCGCGTGAGGAACTGAAGTGCAGTCAGAAAGCTTCGCAATGTGATTCTCCTTTAATATCCCATGCACTTCAAGAGCGCATAGGCAAAGATCAGAAAAAGGACGGTCGCCGTGTACATCATGCGGATGGATTCCATAATGTGCTTGGGGGCTGTGCGCTCGATGGCCTCGCCCATGTAGGCGCGGAACGACTTCTTGCCGAAGTACGAGTTGATGCCGCCGAGCCGGATGTGCAATGCGCCGGCCACCGTCGCCTCGGCATAGCCGCCGTTCGGGCTCGGATGCTTGGCGGCATCGCGCTGCATCATGCGCATGGCATTGCGGGAGTCGAAGCCCAAGAGCCAGGCCGAGATGATGAAGAGCACGGCCGTGATGCGCGCGGGGATATAGTTGAGCACATCGTCGAGCTTCGCCGCGGCCTTGCCAAAATAGAGGTACTTCTCATTCTTGTAGCCGATCATCGAGTCCATGGTGTTGGCCGCGCGGTAGAGGAAGGCCAGCGGCACGCCGCCGATCACGAAGAAAAAGAGCGGCGCGATGACACCGTCGACCGTGTTCTCGGCGATTGTCTCGACGGTCGCGCGCGCGACCTCCGACTCGTCGAGCTCCTCTGTGTCGCGTCCGACAATCCAGCCGACGGCCTTGCGCGCCTTGTCGAGCTCATTCGTCAGGAGCAATGCGTAGATGCCGCGGCCGGCCTTCGCGAGGCTCTTGGGCGAAATCGTGAAGGCGAGCAACAGCGCTTCGATGGCCATCGTGCCCCACTCCCACGGGATGGCGTACGAGAGATAGATGATGCCCGCCGCCACATCGTAGGTGATGAAGAGCACGAGCAGCACGAGGATGGCACCGCAGAGGAATTTCTTCTGGTCGCCGTCCGCCTCGCGGTAGTAGAGCCGCTCGAGGAAGGAGATGAGCTTGCCGATCAGCACGACGGGATGGAAGCGCGAGCGCGGGTCGCCGATGATCGTGTCGATGATAAAGGCGAAGATTGCAACGTTCATTCGCTCTCCCTCCTATCGCACCGCTCTTCCGCCATCTCCGCCATAATGGCCCTGACCTTCTCCATGTCGAGCGCGCTCTCGACGACGTCGGCCAGATGCTCGTAGGCACGCTCTTTCTGCTGACGGCGGTTGCGCTGGATGGCGAGCGGCGGCAGGTCCTTCTGGATGCGCAGCGTATTGATGAGCTGGCGACGGAAGGCATCGTCGTCAAAGAGGCCGTGGATGTAGGTGCCGAAGACAAGGCCATCCTCGCGCAGCGCACCGTCCCAGCGGCTCGTCTCCCCCTTGTCTCCATGGATATAGAAGGGGTGACGCACGGGCGCAGTGAACTCTGTCTCGCCCATATGGATCTCGTAACCGGCCATCCCGCGGCCCAGCAGCGTGCAGCCAAAGAACTCCATGCCCGGGCAGTCGGCCGTGACCTGGCGCGTGTGCTTCTGCTCGGCAAAGGTCGTCTTCATCGGCAGGTAGCCGAGTCCCTTGACCTCGCCGTGCTCCGACTCCACGCGATGCGGATCGGCAATCGCTTCGCCGAGCATCTGGTAGCCGCCGCAGATGCCGATAAGCGGCGTGCCCGCCTCGACGCTCGTGCGGATGGCCGTCTCGAGGCCCGACTCGCGCACGAAGAGCAGATCCTCCGTCGTGTTCTTCGAGCCGGGCAGGATGATGAGGTCGGGGCTGCCGAGCTCTTCTGGCCGGCGCACATAGGTGACTTCGACGTCCGGCTCGTCGGCGAGCGCGTCGAAGTCCGTGAAGTTCGAGAGCTTCGGCAATTCGATGACGGCGATGCGGATCTCGGCCTTCTTCTCCTGCTTTTCCTCACGCTCTTCGAGCGAGACGGAATCCTCGTCATCGATGCCCATGTCCTCGATGTAGGGCACGATGCCGAGCACTGGCTTGCCCGTCTTCTCCTCGAGGAAGTCGATAGCTGGCGTGAAGAGCGAGACATCGCCGCGGAACTTGTTGATGACGAGTCCCTTGACGAGCGCGCGCTCTTCCTCATCGAGGAGTTCCAGCGTACCGACAAGCGAGGCCAGTGCGCCGCCGCGGTCGATGTCCGCGATGAGCAGCACGGGTGCCTGCAGGTATTTTGCCACGCGCATGTTGACGATATCGTGCGACTTGAGGTTGACTTCAGCGGGGCTGCCGGCCCCTTCGACAACGAGCGTGTCGAAATCCTGCTGCAGGCGCGCGAGGGCCGCCTTGACCTCGCCGAATGCCTCGAGCGAATAGCCGGCATGGTACTCCCGCGCGCTCATCGTGCCGATGGAGCGGCCCGCGAGGATGACCTGCGAGCGGGAATTGCCCGTCGGCTTCAAGAGCACGGGATTCATGTCCACCATCGGCTCAAGGCCGGCTGCCTCCGCCTGCGCGACCTGCGCCCGGCCCATCTCCAGGCCATCCTTCGTGACATACGAGTTGAGCGCCATGTTCTGCGCCTTGAACGGCACGACGCGCCGCCCTTCGCGGTAGAAGATGCGGCAGAGCGCCGTCGTCAGGATGCTCTTGCCGACGTGCGAACTCGTGCCCATGAGCATAATGGATTCCAAAACCATGCCTCCTATCTGTCTTATCTGTCTCACTGGAACATATCACTTGATGCGCAGCGGGATGCCGCAGAGAACGGCGTAGACTGCATCGGCGGCCGCGGCGAGCTGCTGGTTCGCGAGGCCCGCGAGGTCGCGGTAGAGACGCGCGAGGCGGTTCTCCGGCACGATGCCGGCCCCGACCTCATTCGTCACGAAGAGGACTTCCGCCTCTTTGGGCAGTCCTCGTGCCGCCTCGACAAGTGCCGCCATCTCGCCCCGCACGAGCGCGGTCAGGTGCGCCTCATCATACGGCTCCGTCTCGCGGCAGAGCATGTTGCTGAGGTAGATGGTCACGCAGTCAAAGAGGATAACGCCGTGCTCCCGTCCCGCCTCGCGGATGACTGCAGCTGCCTCGCGCGGTGCCTCGTACGTCTTCCAGCCAGCGGGCCGTCGGCTGCGGTGCAGGGTGACGCGGTGCGCCATCTCCTCATCCCAGACCTCGGCCGTCGCGATGTAGGCCACGCTACCACCGCTCTCGCGAGCCAGCTGCTCGGCAAACGCGGACTTGCCGCTGCGCGCGCCGCCTGTGACCAGGATCATTTTGCCCATGAAGTGCAAGCCTCCACGAAATGCGCCGCGGCCTCCGGGCAGCCGGCGAAGTGCAGGTGCAGGTAGCTGCCGAGCACGTTCCCGCGGCTCGCGCCCGCCTCATAGCGCTCGCCCGTGCGCAGCTTCTCGAAGCGAAGCGGGCGCTTGCCCTCGACAGCGTCCTCCGAGAAGTGGAACTCGTGGCCGCGCAGCTTCGTGCCGGCCTTGCCGAGCACCGTATCCCCCATGAGCTCGGCCTCGACGTAGCCGACCATCTGGAGCTTCTCTTTCATCGCTGCCTTGCCGGGCAGCACATCGCACATCGCGTATTCCGTGCCCGTGAAATCCTGGAGCGAGTGCATGAGATACATGTAGCCGCCGCATTCTGCGTAGATGGGCATGCCTTTTTCCGCGGCCTTCTTGATGGAAGCGCGCATTGCGGCATTTTCCTGCAGCTTCGCGGCGAACATCTCGGGAAAGCCGCCGCCGAGGAAGAGGCCGTCGACATCCGGGAGCTCTGCGTCATGCAGCGGGCTAAACGGCACGAGCACCGCACCTTCATGCTCGAGCACGGCGAGGCTGGCCGGGTAGTAGAAGGAGAACGCCTCATCGCGCGCGATGCCGATGCGGCACGAGCGCTCCGCCACCTGCCCGAGGTCAAACGGCTCGGCCTCGAGCTCCGGCGCGAGGCAGGCGAGGTGCAGGATGGCCTCGATGTCGAGCGACTTGGCGACAGCCGTCCCCATCGATTCAATGGCCTGCCGTTCCTCTGCATTCTCGGCGACGGGCACTAGGCCGAGGTGGCGCTCCGGCATCTTGAGCGAGTCATCGCGGTGCAACGCGCCGAGCACACGGATGCCCGCATCCTTCATGGCGCTGCGGATCATCTCCTCGTGCGTCGCGGAGCCGAGGCGGTTGAGGATGACGCCGGCGAAGTCGACCTCGCGGTCGTAGTCGCGGAATCCCTGCGCGATGGCCGCGGCCGACGCGCCCATCGACTTGACATCGAGTACGAGCACGACAGGCGCCTTGAGCAGCTTGGCGATGGAAGCCGTCGAGCTTATGCCCTCGCGGCCGCCGTCATAGAGGCCCATGACGCCCTCGATGACGGCGATATCCGAGCCGTCCATCGCCTTGGCGAAGAGCTTCGGCAAGACCTGCTCCGGCACGAGCCAGCTGTCGAGGTTGTGAGCGGGCCGGCCGCTGGCCATCGCGTGGTAGCCCGGGTCGATGTAGTCGGGGCCGACCTTGAAGGACTGGACCGCAATGCCCTGCTCGCGCAGCGCCGAGAGAAGCCCCGTCGCGATCGTCGTCTTGCCAGAGCCGGACTGCGTCGCGGCAATCACTAAGCGTGGAATCGAATAGCGCATGATAAACCTCCTGATGAATGACTGAATCCTATCGAGACGTGCATCTGGTACATCTTACACAAGAAAAATCAATCGCGGCTGTTGTCGATCTCATAGAGCATCGCGTTGACAGCTGCGGCGGCAATCGGACTGCCGCCCTTCGTGCCCTCGACCGTGATGTAGGGCACGAGACGATTCTCGGCTAGTGCCTTCTTGGAGTCGGCCGCGCCGACGAAGCCGACGGGGATGCCGACGATGCAGGCGGGGCGCACGCCCTCTTCGCGCACAAGGCGCAGGACCTCGAAGAGCGCCGTCGGCGCATTGCCGATGGCAACGACGCTGCCCGTCAGCGCTGCGCCGAAGCTGCGCATGGCGGCAAGCGAGCGCGTCACGCCCTGAGCCTTGGCCTGCGCCGCGATCTCCGGATCCTGGATCCGGCAGTGGACCGCTCCGCCAAATGAGGCGAGCTTGCGCTTGTTGATGCCCGTGCGGACCATCTCGACATCCGTGTAGATGTCCGCACCGCCGCGCAGAGCCGCGATGCCTTCCTCCACCGCCGTCTCTGAGATGCGGATGATTGGCGCGTATTCGACGTCGCCGGCCGCGTGGATGATGCGCGAGTATACCTTCTTCTCGGCTTCGCTCAGGGAAAGTCCCTCGATATACGGCGCGATGAGCTCCATGCTGCGGCGCTCGATTGCCATCGGCTGCTTGATAAATTCCATCATCAATCCTCCAGATTGTTCACAAAAGAAAGGACATCCTCATAGCAATGCACGAGGCGGTCGTACGCGGGGACAGGTCGGTCGATGACGACGACGGGCAGACCGAGCTCGACGGCCGCCGCGATCTTCGTGTCCGTACCACCGATCGCGCCGCTGTTCTTCGTCACAATGACGTCCGCCCTGTACTGGCGGAACATCTCCCGATTGAGCGCTTGCGAGAATGGCCCCTGCATGGCGACGATCTGCTTCGGCGAAAGACCAAGACCCTCACAGAGCGCGATGACTTCGGCCGTCGGCAGCACGCGCGCGATCAGCGTGCAGTCCGAGAGGGCCGGCGACTCGGTGAACTGCCGCAGGTTGCGGCTGCCCGTCGTCAGGAAGACGACCCGTCCGCGCCGCGCCGCCGCTTCAGCCGCCTCCTCGTACGAGTGGACGAGGCATATCGCCGCACGCCACGTATCCTCGAGCTCTGTCAGCGACCGCTCGTAGCGCAGATACGGGATGGCGAGCGCACGGCAGGCCGCCATTGCGTTCTCTGAGACGTTCACGGCATAGGGATGGCTCGCGTCGACGAAGCAGGATGCCCGGTGCTCGCGCAGGTAAGACTCCAGCGCCTCACGGTCCAGTGGCTTGTCGTTGATGGTCAGTCTCTCGCTGCCGCAACGCTTGAGCAGCTGCTCGCCGTAATGGCTGACGACAGAGGCCGTCACACGATGGCCCGCGTCGAGCAGCAGCTTCGTGAGTTCGCGCCCATCCTGTGTCCCCGCTGCGACGAAGATCATAGACCGCTCTCCTTCCTGCCGTAGCCGCGCGGCGTCAGCATCCAGCCCTCCTTGACGTACGTCTGGGAGTTGCCGATGATGACGAGCGAGAACATGTTGATGGGCTCCTTCGTGAAGTCCGCGAGCGTCGAGATGGCCTTTGACTGCTCCGCACGGCTCGCCGCCGTCACGATGCCGACAGGCGTCTCAGGAGCCCGGTGCTTCAGCACGATGCGGCGGATCTCCTCGATCTGCTGCACGCGCTTCTTGCTCTTCGGGTTGTAGAGCGCGATGACGAAGTCGCCGGCCGCCGCCATCTCCGCGCGCTTGCAGATGGTCTCCCAAGGCGTCAGGAGGTCCGAGAGGCTGATGACGGCGAAGTCGTGCATGAGTGGTGCGCCGAGGACGGAAGCCACGGCATTGACGGCCGAGACGCCGGCAATCACGCCGCCAAAGTTTGGCCGCTTTGCTGCATCTTTCTGCAGCACGAGTTCGAGCACGAGCCCGGCCATGCCGTAGACGCCGGCATCGCCGCTCGAGACGACGACCGTCTCCTTTCCCGAGGCAGCCGCTTCGACTGCCATGCGGCAGCGGTCGATCTCCTGCATCATGCCCGTGCCGATGACTTCCTTGTCTGATTGGCCCGCGAGCAGCGGCTCGATCAGGCGGATGTATGTCGTATAGCCCGCGACGACCTCCGCGCGCTCGATTGCCGCGCGCGCCCGCGGCGTCATGTCGAGAAGGCTACCCGGCCCGATGCCGACTACTGTGATTCCTGCCATATTTGCAAATCCTCCTTGTTCTGCCATACGAGTGCCACCGTCACCCGCTCGAATCTCGTCTTGCCGAGCGCCATGCGCCCGCCTCCTGCCGCAAGAGCCGCCGCCTCACAGACGTTGCCGATGCCGATTGTCTGCCGCACGAAATCGGACTCCGCGAGCCCGCACCGCTCGATGACGGGCTGCAATTCTTCATTCGTGTAAAAGGTCAGCGGGATGCAAAGCTCTGCCGCGGCTTCGTGAAGCCCTCTCTCCTCCTGTTTGAACACAGTCGACGAGAGCGAGCTGATGGCCGCAAGCGGCATGGCGATGCGCGAGACGGCCTCGCGAAGTGCCGCGAGTATCGCGTCCCTCGACGCCCCCTTGCGGCAGCCAACGCCCGCGCGCAGCATCATCGGGTGCAGGAAGAGTCGGCCTGCCCGTCTCCCGCAGGAATCAGGGCTGATGATGACCTGCATCCCTTCATCCTGCTCTGCCGCGCCAAAGTCGCAGACGGAAAGGCCGCGCTGCCGCAAGGCCCCTTTGTAGAAGCTGGCCAGATGACAGCGGGGATCGACGTAATAAGCGACAGACTTTCCGCGCAGCAGGGCGCTGTTGACGGCCTGGATGGCCTCGTGCGGCTCGGGGAAGAGACCGAGTTCCATGCCCAGCGCGTCAGGCGCCACGATTCCCTCGACATCGGTCGCCGTCGTGATGACAGGCTCTGCGCCGAGCGACGCTGCGAGCTCACGCGCCAGGCGGTTCGCCCCACCGACATGGCCTGAGAGCAGGCTGATGACGTGCTGCCCGCGCTCGTCGAGCACGAGGACGGCGGGGTCCTCGAGTTTGCTCACGAGGTGCGGCGCGATACTGCGCACGGCGATGCCAGACGCCATGATGAATACGAGCGCATCGTAGCGCGCAAAATTCTCCTGCACCGCCGCGCGCAGGCGCCCGAAGGTCTGCGCCCCCTCGACGGGATGGCGGCTGCTGACAAAGAGCACAGCCGAACCTCCTAAGGCAAACTTCACCCGCATTGCCATCTGCGCGCCCGCCTCTGTCAGCGCAAAGACGGCCGTCCTCATCGGCTCGCCTTGCGGAACATGTGCGAGAACTCCGGCGCGTAGAGGCGCGAGAGCTCGTAGTCCGCGCCGAGGCAACGGCTGACAACGATCATCGCCGTGCGGTCAATCTTGGCCTCAGCTGCCTGCTCTGCAATCGTCGCGAGCGTACCGCGCACGATCTTCTGCTCAGGCCACGACGCCTTCTGCACGATGGCGATTGGCGTGTCCGCCGCGTAGCCGCCCGCCATCAGTTCAGCGATGACCGTCTCGAGCATCGTGATAGAGAGGAAGATGCACATCGTCGCCTGATGCGCGGCGAGTGCGCGCAGCTGCTCGCGCTCCGGCACAGGCGTGCGCCCGGCCTGACGCGTGATGATGACCGTCTGCGAAATGCCGGGTAGCGTGTACTCCTGGCGCAGAGCAGCGGCCGAGGCAAGGAACGAGCTGACACCCGGCACGACGTCGTAAGCGATGCCTTTCTTCGCCATCGCATCCATCTGCTCCTGGATGGCCCCGTAGATGGCGGGATCGCCCGTGTGCAGGCGCACCGTCATCTTGCCTGCCGCCTCGGCCTCCTCGATGACCGTGAGGACTTCCTCGAGCGTCATCTTCGCCGAATTGTAGATGACGGCGTCCTCGCGGCAGACACCTAATAGCGCCGGGTTGACGAGCGAGCCCGCGTAGATGACGACGTCCGCTTCTTCGAGATAGCGCCTGCCCTTGACTGTGATGAGCTCCGGGTCGCCCGGACCGGCTCCAACGATGTGTACCATGAATCAAACCTCCTTCGTGCAGGTAATGATGTAGACGGGATTCTGTGCATCGGCCATGTCGTAGGGTCCCACACGGCGCAGGCGGCTGACCTGCACCTGGACGGCCTCGTAGCGGTAGACCGCCTCATGCGCATGGAGGTAGTCGAGCGCCGCCGCCAATGTCTGCACAGTGATGCAGTTGAGTACGAGGCGGCCGCCCTCGCGCATTTTCCCTGTCACACAGTCGAGTATCGATGCGAGATGGCCGCCGCTACCGCCGATCAGCACGGCGTCGGCCAGCGGCAAGTTCTCGAGGCCAGCTGGTGCCTCCGCCTCAATGACGGATAGATTCTCGAGGCCGAAGCGCTCGCCATTCGCCTCAATGAGGCGGATGGCTTCTTCTTTGCGCTCGACAGCATAGACATGGCCCTCTGGCGCGAGACGCGCCGCCTCGATGGAGAGCGAGCCCGTCCCCGCGCCGATGTCGTAGACGATATCGCGCGGCCCGATCTGCGCCTTGACGAGCGTCAGGATGCGGATCTCCTGCTTCGTCATCGGCACCTTGCCGCGGACGAATGCCGCATCCGGCAGTCCCAGCTTCATTTGCAGTCCCTCTCTTTCTTTTCCGTCTCGTCCACCGCGATCAGGATGACGCCGCCCAGCTCAGGCAGCTCCTGCGCCTCGGACAATCGCGTCGCCACGATCTGCTCGTCCTCATAAGAAAGACGCGCACAGATGAAGAGGCGCGTCTCTGGCGGCCAGCCGTGCGCGAGCAGCACAGCCGGTATGGTCTTCGATGTGAATGTCCTGTCGGTCAGCATGCCGAGCACACTGCCGGGATGATAGGCGAGGCGCTCTGCCGCGGGCTTCCTGCCGTGGAACGACAGCAGGCGCGCCTCATGCCACGGCAGGGCAAGCCGCGCAAAGGCCAGCTGCATGGCGCTGAGTCCCGGTATCACGCGGAGGCACGCGGGCGGGAAATGGCGGCGCAGCGCGTCGAGCAGCGAGAAGTAGCCCGGGTCACCCGAAACCATCACCACGACGGATGACAGCTCCAGCTTCTCGCGGATGAACTGCATGACAGAATCGATGTCGCCCGTCACGGCCATCGTCAGCTGGCCTTCGCCCCGCGGCCGCGCGAACTGCGCGAGCGCGCGACGGCCGCCCACAAGGACCTTCGCCTCGCGGATGGCACGTGCCGCCGCCGGCAGTATGTAGTCGGGATGGCCCGGGCCGATGCCGGCCACGATAATCTCATTCATGTTTCTCTCCTGCTCCTATTTGCTGATATGCCAGTGATACTTCTCCCCGATCTCGCGCGCCGTCTCATCCATGCCGAGCAGCCTGCCCTGCAGTGTCACCATGGCGACGCCCACCTTCATCTTGCCGAATAGGTAGCGCTCGGCGCGCACCGAGGCGCGCTCCGCGATGGCACGGCAGACTGCCTGCTCGAGTCCCGCTTCGCGCAGGACAGTCAGGGCGTCCTCCGTCGTATTGCTCGCGAGCACGCGGCGCGCGCCTTCGGTGCTCAGCCCCGCGGCTGCCGCATAGGCGGCAATCGTCTCGAGGCGCGCATCTGCGATGCGGTTGTGTGTGTAGAAGACGCCCGCTGCCACCTTGCTGAGCTTGCCGATATGTCCAAAGAGCATGACGCGGGCAATCCCGCGCTCCGCAGCCCTCTCGAGCATGAAGCCGATGAAGTTGCTCGTCTGCACGAGCCGATCCTGCGGCAGGCCCCATGCCTTCGCCAAGTTCTCGCCGATCTTGCCGGGCACGAAGATGAGCTCCTCTGCCCCAGCCGCGCGCGCGACATCGATCTGCGGCACGAGCGAGTTCTTGAAACCCTCTTCTGACATGGGCCGCAGGACACCCGTCGTGCCGATGACAGAGATGCCTCCCTTGACGCCGAGCACGGGGTTCAGCGTCTTCTCGGCCAATCCTTTCCCCGCCGGGATTGCAATGGTGACATGCAGGCCGTCGCTCGTGCCGAGAACATCAGAGGCCGCGCGGCGCATGAGCTCGCGCGGCCCGGGATTGATGGACGGCTGGCCGACGGGGACCGAGAGGCCCGGCTTTGTCACCGTGCCGATGCCCTCGCCTGCGGCGAACGTCATCGCACCTCCGTCCTCGTGACGGACCGTCGTAAAGACGGAAACGCCGTCCGTGATGTCGGGGTCATCGCCCGAGAACTTGACGACCTCTGCACAGATGCCACCCTCCGTCTGCGTGACTGCCTTGACGGGAATCGTCAGCTCTGTGCCGTCGAGCGCCGTGAGATGGACTGTCTGCCAGGGTCTCCCTGCTTCGAAGAGCAGTGCCGCCTTGACGCCGGCCGCCGCACAGGCGCCTGTCGTATAGCCGTTCTTCATGACAGTCACCTCAGCGCAGCTGACGGTTGAGGAAGTCGCGCCCGAATACCGTCAGCGTGTAGTAGAGTCCGATGAGGAACGGGATGTACTCCGCAATCAGGCGCCAGCAGACCGCGATGATGCCGACTGTGCCCGCAGGCACTGTGTCGCTGAACAGCAACACGAAGCCGCCCTCAGCGATGCCCGAACCGCCCGGCGTCGGCGTGAAGTAGAGCAGCATGTTCAGGAAGATCATGCGTCCCATGACGCTGTACCAGTCGGCATCCGTGACGCCGAGGCCCAGGAGCAGGCACGGCACGATGGCGTAGATGCAGAGCAGGTTGAGCCCCGACTCCGCAAAGACGAGCAGCATGGCCTTCGGCGAGGCCGCGAGCAGCGCGATGGCGCTCTTCGTATCGCGGTAGAAGGCGATGATCTTGCAGCGCCGCTCCTTCTTCGTGTGGCGGGCGATGCGGACGACGAGGTAATCGAGATAGCCGCGCCTTGCGCCCACGACGATGGCGATGATGACGACGAAGGCCGTCAGCGTGATGGCCATGAGCGTGTCGTTCGAGATGCCCGGCACGATGCCCGCATCGTGCATGAAGATGAACGGCATGCAGAGGACGAGGAACAGGATGGAGAGCAGCGTGCGCACGATGACGAGCACGGCTGCCTTGCCTGTCGGCACGCCGGCATGGCGCAGGAACATCAGCTGCGCCACCGCGCCGCCCGTCGCCCCCGGCGTCAGGAGCGCGAGGAAGTAATTGCCGAAGATGACCTGCACGGCCTGATACAGCGTGATCTTCTCGTCCGATATCTTGACGAGATGCATGAGTCGGCTGCCGTCAAAGAAGAGCCCGAGTGACACGGCAAAGATAGCCAGCGCAATCGACCACGTCTTGAACTGAGTCAGGTTTTTAAGCGTGTTGATGTCCACCGTCGTGTAGATGACGGTCCCGGAAATCACGAGCACCAGGACGATCAATATCAGGAATCGCTTGTAAAACTTATTCATGAAAACTCCAATCCAGCTGTCGTGCCGCCTTCTCTTCAGACGACCGTTTCTTCATGAGCCGCAAACGCATTGTGGTTGTGGATGGACTCGTAATTCTCACATTCGATCGAGAACCAGGCGATGCCCGGCAGACTGCGCAGGGCGAGCACCGTGTCGCGCAGGATGTCCTCGACGAACTTGGGATTCTCGTAGGCAGCTTCCGTCACGTACTTCTCATCCTCGCGCTTCAGGAGCGGATAGATGGGCGAAGAGCCCTGCTTCTCGATGAGCGCGGCGAG
This sequence comes from Mitsuokella sp. UBA4253, assembly GCF_002395285.1. Taxonomy (NCBI): domain Bacteria; kingdom Bacillati; phylum Bacillota; class Negativicutes; order Selenomonadales; family Selenomonadaceae; genus Mitsuokella; species Mitsuokella sp. UBA4253. Next base: position 17,630 of record NZ_DGWR01000008.1, read on the forward strand.
GTCTTCGATGAAGATGCACTCCGTGTCCTCCTGGAAGCGCACGGCCGTGCGGCAGACGGAGCGCTGGTTGTGCGCGCCGTACTTTGAGATCTCCTTGCTGCACGGGCAGAGCGAGGTGAAGGGAACGTCGACGCCGAGCGTGAACGCCATCGTCTCCCTGCGTGCCTTCGTGCCGCGGAAGAAGCAGTCGAGGTCCAGGACGGACTTGCGGCCGCTGACGGGCGCCTCCTTGTCGATGAAGTACTTGAAGGAGAGCTCGACTTCAGCTGACTGCGCGTCGAGGCGCTCGAGCGCCTCTTCGAGCATGGCCTCCATTTCCGGCTCTGCCAGCGGCTTCTTGCTCCACGGCATGAGAATCTCGAGGAAGCGGCTCATGTGCGTACCCTTGTACTCCATCGGTAGCGCGACCGTGAAGAGGATGCGCGCAAGGACCTGCTGGAAGCCGCCGTCCTTTGTCTTGATCAGGAAAGGCAGCTGCGCATCCTTAATGCCGACGCGCTGGATGGCAATGCCGCGCGCATCTGCCTGGTTCTGTACGTCGCGCATCAGATTTCCCTCGTCTCGTAGTCGATGGGATCTTCGACACCCGCCTCAGCGAAACCGCGCAGGCGCAGCTTGCAGCTGTCGCAGATGCCGCAGGCCTTCTCGCCGCCCTTGTAGCAGCTGTGCGTGAACTGGAACGGCGCGCCGAGCTTCGTACCGAGCAAGACGATGTCCTTCTTCGAGAGGTCCTGCAGCGGCGTCTCAATCGTGATCTTCCTGCCCTCGACGGCCGTCGCCGTCGTCGCGTAGTTGGCGAGCGCCTGGAACTTCTGGATGAACTCCGGGCGGCAGTCCGGGTAGCCCGAGTAGTCGACGGAGTTGACGCCGATGTAGACGTGCGTCGCACCGAGCACCTCCGCGTAGCCCATCGCGTACGAGAGGAAGATCAGGTTGCGCGCCGGCACGTACGTCGGCGGCACCGAGTGGCGATTGACATCGCCTTCCGGCACCTCGATCTTCTCGTCTGTCAGCGCGGAGCCGCCGATGGCCTCCATGTTCGTCTCGATGATCAGATGCTTCTTGACACCGTAGTACGCGGCAATCTTCTTGGCGCCCTCAAGCTCGATGCTGTGGCGCTGGTGGTAGTTGAAGCTGATCGGGTATACGTCATACCCCTTGCTCTTGGCCACGGCCATGCACGTGCAGCTGTCGAGGCCGCCCGAAAGTAAAACGACTGCTTTTTCCATGATGATTACTCCCTCTATTTAGAGCGGCTGTCAGCCGCGGATCTTCTTGATGGCTTCTGCGACATCCTCTGCACCGTAGATGGCCGAACCGGCCACGAGCACATTGGCGCCGGCCTGGCGGACGAGCAAGCTCGTCTCCTCATTGATGCCGCCATCTACCTCGATGTCACACTCAAAGCCCATGTCCTGGATCGTGTGACGCAGCATGTGGATCTTGTCGAGCTGCGACTCGATGAACTTCTGGCCGCCGAAGCCCGGGTTGACCGTCATGATGAGGACCATGTCGAGATCCTGCAGAAGCTCCTCAATCATCGCGAGGCTCGTGCCCGGATTCAACGCGATGCCCGCCTTGCACCCGGCAGCCTTGATCTGCTGCACGATGCGGTGGCTGTGCTTAGCCGCCTCGACGTGGAAGGTGATGATGTCGGCACCGGCCTCAGCAAAGGCCTCGATCTGCGTCTCGGGATGCTCGACCATCAGGTGCACGTCAAAGACGGCATCCGATGATTTGCGCAGGCTCTTGACGACAGGCGAGCCCAGCGTGATGTTCGGCACGTATGTGCCGTCCATGACATCGATGTGGATGTAATCCGCGCCAGCATCCTGGACGCGCTTGACCTCATCGGCCAGGTGGGCAAAGTCGGCGGAAAGGATGGACGGTGCAATCTTGATCATTTGTATTCCTTCTTTCTGGCAAGCATCTGTGCTTCCTTGACTTCTTGGAGTATCTGTTCGTAGGCATCGTAGCGCTCTCGCGCGATACGCCCTTCTTCGACGGCCGCCTTGACGGCACAGCCCGGCTCGTGCGTGTGGCTGCAGGGCGAGAAGCGGCAGGTGCCCTCGTAGTTGCGGAATTCCGGGAAATAATGCGGCAGGTCCGTGACTGAAAGCTCGGTCATCTCCATGGCGCTGAAGCCCGGCGTATCGACGATGTAGCCGCCTTCGTAGGGAAGGAGCTCCGCGACACGCGTCGTGTGGCGGCCGCGCTTGATCTTCTCGCTGACATGACCTGTCGCGAGCGTCAGCGACGAATCGATCTCGTTGAGCAGCGAGGACTTGCCGACGCCGGATGGCCCGGCAAAGACGGAGACTTCGCCGCTGAGGCGGCTGCGCAGCGCTTCGATTCCCCGCCCCTCATGGGCAGAGACGCGCACGACGGGATAGCCGATTGCCTCGTAATCGTGCAGGAAATCCTGCCAGGGACCTTCATGGAGGTCCATCTTGTTGACGCAGATGACGATCTTCGGGATGCCCGACCACTCCGCGAGCACGAGGAAGCGATTCAGGAGCAGCGGATGGAGATCGGGCTCTGCCGCCGCAAACGTCAGGACGACCTGCGTGAGATTGGCCACCGCCGGGCGGCGCAGCAGGTTCTCGCGCGGCAGCTGCTGCTCGATGACGCCCGTGCCGTCGGGCAGCTGGTCAATGACGACGCGGTCGCCCGGCACGACTCCGGCGCTCTGACGCCGCTTCTTGAACCTGCCGCGGAGCTTGCAGCTCACGAGCCCCGCCTCTGTCATGACATAGAAAAAACTGTTGTAGGCCTTGATGACGCGACCTTCTAGCATAAAGCCTCCTACTCTCTGTACACAGGCAAAGGCGGCTTGTCACCGCTCTTTGCCATTCTCATTCTGTTTGGAGGGCACTTTCGCCTCGCTGTTGCTGTTCTTCTCCGGATCTTTCTTGTCCGTTTTCTGGACCTGCTGCTTGACTGGCTCTGCGATGACGAGGCTGATGCTCGAGCCCTCTTCTACCTCACCACTTGCCGGCGACTGGCTGATGACCGTGCCCGCTGCCTGGCGGCTCTCCTGCTTCGAGACGCTGCCGACTCTGAGGCCGCGGCTCTGCAGAGCGGCCTTCGCTGCGTCGAGCGAGACACCCGTCACATCCGGCACGCTGACCTTGTGGCTCTGCTTGCCCTTGCTGACTGTAATGTCAACCGTCTGACCGCGGCTGATCTTCGTGCCGGCCTTCGGGTCCTGCTTGATGACAGTGCCCGCCTCTTCATTCGAGTACTTCTCGTAAACGGAGCCGAGCTTCAGGCCCATCTTCTTGAGCTGTGCCTCTGCATCTGACTTTGAGAGGCCCGTGAGGTCCGGCATCTCGATCTCTTCGCCGCCCTTGCTGACGTAGATCGTGACGAGGCGCTGCTCCTTGACCTTGGAGCCAGCCGTCGGATTCTGCGAGACGACCTGTCCGGCTGGCACGTCAGCGTTGTACGTCTCCGCTACGTTGACGCGCAGCTTCTTGTCCTCGAGGATCTGGCGCGCGAGTGTCATCTGCTTGCCCGTGACATCTGGGACCGTGACTTCTGCCGTGCTCCAGAACTTGCCGTAGCTCATGAAGGCGCCGATGAAGAAGCCGGCTAAGAGGACGACGAGCAGTCCTGCTATGAATTTCTTCGACTTGAAGATGGACTTCTCCTGCTCGGGTTCATCCTGTTCGTACACCTCATTCTGCGGCGCACGGCGCGGCGGGATGGACTGCTGCACAGGCTGGACGCGCGGCAAGACCTGCGTCGCGTCAGGGTCCTGCGCCATCATGGCAGGAGTCTGCGGAGTCCCTGCCATGAGCATGCGCTCCGCCTGGCTGATGTCCTGCACGAGCTCTGCGCTCGTCGGGCGCATGGCCGGATCCTTGCTCATCGCCTTCGAGACGATGGCCTCGACGACTGGCGGGATGGCGGGGTCGATCTGGCGCACTGGCACAGGCTCTTCCTGCAGGTGCTTGACGGCAATGCTGACGGGGTTTTCCCCGGTGAACGGCAGCTTGCCGGTCAGCATCTCGTAGAGCACGACGCCTAGAGAGTAGACATCCGACTTCGGCGTGATCATCGTGCCCTTGGCCTGCTCGGGCGAGAAGTAATGCACCGAGCCGATGACATTGCCGCTGTACGTCATCGTGGACTCGGTGACGGCGCGCGCGATGCCGAAGTCAGCTACCTTGGCGTGGCCGTCGGCCATCATGAGGATGTTGTGCGGCTTGATGTCGCAGTGCACGAGGTTGTTGGCATGCGCGTGGGCGAGTGCCTCTGCGATCTCTCGTGCGACCCGCAGGGACTCGCTGACGGAAAGATGGCCTTCCTGGCGGATGCGATCCTTGAGGGTACGGCCCGGCACGTATTCCATGACGATGTAATGGTCGCCATCGGCCACGCCGACATCGTAGATATTGACGATATTCGGATGCGAAAGACGTGCTGCCGCCTGGGCTTCACGCTGGAATTTATCGATGAATTCCTTGTCCTGCTTGAATGCCTCATGCAGGATCTTGACGGCCACAGGCCGGTTGAGCAGGCGATCCTTTGCCCTGTAGACATCGGCCATGCCGCCTCCGCCGATCAGCTCCTCGAGTTCATAGCGCTGATCTAAGATACGCTGTACCATATCCGTTCCCCCTACTATACCAGGAATAAAGTTACATCAGACTCTCTATCATTTGTTTCGCGATTGGTGCGGCCTCGATACCGCCGCCACCGCCGTTCTCTACGATGATGGCGAAGACGATCTTGCGCTCCGGCAGCTCGGCCGAACCGATGAACCAGGCGTGATCCTTGCCCGCTGGATTCTCGGCCGTGCCGGTCTTGCCCGTCACGCGGACGCCCTGCACCCTGGCCGCCGTGCCCGTGCCCTTCGTCACGACATCTTCCATATAGCTGTCGATGAGAGCCGCCATTTCTGGCGTCGTGGCCGTCAGCCAGCGCGAGGGCTGTGCCTTGTAGACGACTGTGCCGCCCGGCGTGATGACGTCCTGCACGAGGTACGGCTTCATGATCTTGCCGCCATTGGCGAAGGCGTCAGCGAGCAATGCCATGTGCATCGGCGTGACGAGCAGGGCGCTCTGGCCGATGGCCGTCTGCGCTTGATCGCCCTTGGAGAGCGTGCCGAAGTCGGGGAAATGCGACTTCGTCATGAGGATCTCGTCGCCGATCTCGCGGTCAAAACCGAAGCGCGAGAAGGCTTTCTTGAGCTTCTCGTCACCCATGCGCATGCCGAGCGTGCCGAAGGTGATGTTGCACGACTCCGTGACGGCCTGCCTGAGGTCGACGCGGCCGTGGACTTCGCCATGGCTCTCGCGTATCGTGTGGCCGCCACCGACGTCGAGCACGCCGTCGCAATCAAAGACCTCCGACGTGTTCGTCACGCCGTCCGTCAGCGCCGCATCGGCAATCATCGCCTTGATGGTCGAGCCCGGCGGGTAGAGCCCCTGGACGGCGCGGTTGAGGAGCGGGCTGTCCTCCTGCCCCGAGAGCGCCTTCCAGTTCGACTCGATGTCATTCGGGTCATACGAGGGCGAGCTCACCATCGCAAGCACGGCTCCCGTCCGCGCGTCGAGCGCGACGACGGCGCCGCGGCGCTTGCCGAGAGCTGCGGCGGCTGCCTTCTGGGCGGACGGCTCGATGGTCAGCTTGACGTCATTGCCGCGCTCCGACTGCAGGAGCTGCGAGAGCGGGCCGAGGCGGCTCATATCGGCCGTCAGGCCGAGCAACGCCTGGTTGGCGTGACCCTCGATGCCGGCGCTGCCGATGTTCTCGCCGTTGTAGCCCGTGACGGCAGCCATGGTCGTGCCGAACGGGTAGACGCGGCTGCCGTCCTGGCGCGTCTCGGCCAGGATCTGGCCGTCGGCCGCGAGGATGGAGCCGCGCTGGATGTCGGCCCGAGCCGCCGCACGCCTCATGTTGAGCGGGTTCTTGGCGAGGTCGTCCGCCTCCCAAGTCGACAGGTAGATGATATAGACAGCCAGCAGTCCGAACAGGACCATCGCAAAAGATGCCGCCCTGAGGACCTGCCGCTTGATTTTCCAATCAGACATTTTTCCTCTCCTTTGACAGAGACAGGAGCATGCCGAGCAAGATGAAGCCCGACACCATCGAGCTGCCGCCGTAGCTGATGAACGGCAGCGTGATGCCCGTCAGCGGCAGGAATTTCGTCACGCCGGCAATGATGATGAAGGCCTGCATGAGGAGCAGCGCACTGCATCCGGCCGCGAGCAGCAGCTCTTTCTCCTGCGGGCACGAGAGCGCGATGCAGATGCCGCGCCAGAAGGCCATGACATAACAGGCCATGAGCATCAGCGAGGCGATGAGGCCCATCTCCTCCGCGATAGCGGCGAAGATGAAGTCCGTGTGTACCTCGGGGATGAAGCCCGGGTGACCGTAGCCGAAGCCCGTGCCCCAGACACCGCCCGTACCGAAGGCGAAGAGCGACTGGACGACCTGATAGGCCATGCCGTTGGGGTCCTGCCAGGGGTTGAGCCAGATGTCGAAGCGCACGCGCACGTGGGCAAAGCCCATGTAGCAGATGGTCGCGGCAAGGCCCATGAAGAGCAACGCCAAGAAGACATAGGACTTGCTCCCCGTCGCCATGTACGTCATGAGTACGGCAATGCCGAAGAAGAGCAGTGCCGAGCCGAGGTCCTTCTCCACGACGAACATCAGCACCGCGATGCTCCAGATGCAGATGAGCGGCGCGATGAAGCGCAGCGGCGGCAACTGCAGGAAGAGCAGGCGGCGCTTCGGCAGGGATAGGACCTTGCGGTGATCCGAGAGGTACGCCGCGAGGAACAGGACGATGAGGATCTTGCCGAATTCCGACGGTTGCACCGAAAACGGCCCGAGCACGAGCCAGTTGCGGCTGCCGCCGATCTCTGTGCCAAAGAGAATGGGCAGGAAGAGCACGACGACGCAGCAGATCCCCGTGATGTACGGGTAGTCGACGAGCCTGACGATGCGGCTCCAGAAGCGGATGACGAGGAACATCAGGACCATCGCGATGAGCAGCCAGCGCAACTGCGGTATGAGCAACGCGGGCTTTAGGCGGGCGATCTCGACGACGCCGACACTCGCGAGCAGCATGACGAGCGGAAAGAGGCACGTGTCCATGTGCCGGCGCACGAGGACGCCCTGCAGGATGACGGCCGCGACGATGACGGCTGCGAGCCACGGCAGGTACGCGATGCCCAGGAGGTCCTGCGTGTGGACGACGCCCGGCTGCGGATGCGCCTTGAGGTAGAGCACAGCGAGTCCGGAAATCAGGATGCCGAACGGCGGTAAGAGAAGACTCCAGTTCTTCATACGCCGTACACCACCACGACTGCCGTGACATTGTCGCGCCCGCCCGAGCGCAGTGCCGCCTCGATGAGGGCCCTGGCGGGGTCCTGCTGCCCCTGCTGCAGGATGGATGCGATCTCTTCCTCTCGGACCATGTTCATGAGGCCGTCTGTCGCCAGGAGCAGGATATCCCCCGTCCGGACGTCAAAGCGGCCGCTGTCCACCTCGAGCGCTTCCGCGACGCCGACGGCGCGCGTCAGCATGTTCTTCTGCGGATGGATGCGCGCCTCTGCCTCCGTGAGCTCGCCGTGCTCGACGAGGTCCTCGACATACGAATGGTCGCGCGTGACCTGATGCAGCACACCGTCGCGCAGGAGGTAGAGGCGGCTGTCCCCGACATGGGCCCAGAAGGCCAGCCCCTGCTCCGTGTGCAGCAGCGTCGCCGTCGTCCCCATGCCCTGGCAGTCAGGATTCTCTGCCACCGTGGCGAGGATCTCGCGGTTGGCGCGGTGGATGGCGCGGCAGAGCGCCTGCTCCTCAATCGATCCGCAGTCAGCGAGATCGTCCCGCACTGCCTTGACGAGGATGTGGCTCGCGACTTCTCCGGCCGCATGGCCGCCCATGCCGTCTGCCACGACGTAGACCTCCGGGTCGAATACCGCAGCGCTGTCCTCATTGATCGGCCGCACACAGCCGACATCGGTCGCTTCATAAACCTTACTCAAAATTCTCACCTCTCGAACCGAAGGGTGACGAGCCCGATGCGGATCTTGTCACCAGGGCGAAGGTACGCCCTGCCCTCCAGGATTTGACCGTTCACATACGTATGGTTGATGCTGCCGAGATCTTCGATGACGTACTGATTGCCATGGCGATAGATCTGCGCATGATGATGCGAGACATAGCCCTCGGGTATCACGATGTGGTTGTCGCGGCCGCGCCCCACCATGAGCTGTTCGCCGAATGCAAAGCGCTTGCCCGCGAGTTCCGGCTCCGGCGCCTCCAGCACAGAAACGACGGCCTCCTGCGGCTTCGTCTCCGGCCTGCGTATGGCCGCTGACTGCTTGCGCACCGCCCCGAAGAGGCGCCTTGAGAGCGTCACCGTGAACCACAGGAGCCAAAGGAGCATGCCATATTCGAGCACCACGCGGATGCCTTTGAGAAAAACGGCTGTCACCGCCAATTATATCACCTCATATCGCAGGACCGTCATGCCGATCCGTATCTTGTCCCCATGCTGCAGGCGGCAGGAATCGATGCGCCGCCCGTTGACGAACGTGCCATTCGTGCTCTGTGCATCGTAGAGCTCGTGGCGATGGTGCTCGTACGAGATCCAGGCGTGGAGCCGCGAGGCATTGGTGTCTGTCAGGATGAACTCGTTCTTGTCACGCCGGCCGATGTAGACCTGCTTCTCCCCGATCTCGAGGTAGGCATCGAGATCGGGACCCTCGACGACAGTCAGCGAAGCCATCGCGTGGAAGGCCGGCAGGTTGAGCGGTACGCGGCCGTCAAGCGACGGCCGCTTCTGGAGGACGAGCGTGTTGGCCGAGATGTCCTCCACCTCGTCGGAGCGCCCGCAGCGCAGCTTGTAGACACCGCGACTCAGCTTGCCGCTCTGCTCCATGCGCACGGTGATGACACCGTCCGCCGCGCAGTCCTGCAGGATGATCTGGCGCGCTGCCATCGTCCTGAGGTCCTCGATGACGCGCCGCGCACAGAGGCGGTGGTAGTCCTCCGGATTCAGCGAGAAGATGAATGCCGTGTCGATATCCTGCCGCCTCTTGCCAGAGGACTGGCGCTTGACCTCACGCTCAAGGCCGTTCATGAGCTCAACAGCCTCAAGGCTGCTGCTGAACTTCTTGTTGAAGAAGCCCTCGATATGATTTGCCAGATACGATTCCCATGTCCCTAAACCCATGGTTTTCGCCTCCGTTTCTTTTGCTATGACCACTATCCGTACATTATAGCAGATATCGGATGAAAAAGCTGTGAATTTATTGGGAAATGGTCACTCTTCCAGGTGCTTATTGCGGAGCTGGCCGCAGGCTGCCTGGATGTCCGTCCCCATCTCGCGCCGCACCGTGACCGTCAGATGATGCGCCGTGAGGTAGTGCTCGAACCAGTCGATGCGTGCGGCAGACGGGCGCAGCAGATGACGCTCAGCCACAGGATTGATGGGGATGAGATTGACGCTGGCCAGCTGGCCGCGCAGCAGTGAGACGAGTTCTCTTGCCTGCACCTCCCCGTCATTGACGTGATCGATGAGGATGTACTCGTACGTCACGCGGCGCTTCGTCGTCTCCGCGTAGTGGCGCGCCGCGCGCACGACATCAGCGAGCGGGTACTTGCGATTGATTGGCATGAGCTCGCTGCGGAGTTCCTGGTTCGGCGCGTGCAGCGAGACAGAGAGCGAGATGGGGATTCCCTCATCTGCGAGCTTGTACATCTGCGGCACGATGCCGGAAGTCGAGATCGTGATGCTGCGGTAGCTCAGGCCGAGGACGTATTCCTCATGCAGCAGTCGGATGAAGCCGAGCACGTTCTCGTAGTTCATCAGAGGCTCGCCCGAGCCCATGATGACGACGGTGTCGACCTTCTCCCCGCGCCCTTCCCCGCGCAGCATGTCGTTTATCGCGATGGCCTGCGAGAGGATCTCGCCCTTCGTCAGGTTGCGCGCCATGCCGTGCAGCGTCGATGCGCAGAAAGCACAGCCCATGTTGCAGCCGGCCTGCGTCGAGACGCAGATGCTATTGCCGTAGGGCTGGCGCATGAGCACTGTCTCTACGGCCGTGCCGTCAGCAAATTCCAGCAGGAACTTCGTCGTGTGGCCGTCGGCCGAATCGAGGCGGTCCTTGAGGCGCGGGCGGCCAATCGCCAGCGAAGATGACAGCTCCTCGCGCAGCTTCTTCGAGAGGTTCGTCATATCACCGAAGCTCGTGGCACCGCGCTGGTACATCCACTCCGCGATCTGCTTGGCGCGGTACTTCGGCAGCGAGAACGGCTGCAGCGCTGCCTGGAGTTCCTGGCAGGTCAACCCCAAAATATCGTTCAACGTCTTATCCTTTCTTGTCTGTCTTGCTTGTCTTTTTCATGCGGCAGATGAAGAAGCCATCCGTGCCGTCGACATGCGGCAGCAGCTGAACCATCTTCGACTCCGCATGCTTCGTCGGCAGCGGCAGGTAATGGCCCGTCGTCTCCAAGGCGAACTCCGGATGCGCTTCGAGGAAGCGGCTGACGACGCCCTGATTCTCGGCGAGCTCGATCGTGCAGGTGCTATAGACGAGCACCCCGCCCGGCTTGACGGCCCTCGCTGCGCTCTCGAGAATGGAAAGCTGCAGGTCAGGCAAGGCCGCGATCTCGTCTGCCGTCTTGCGCCAGCGGGCATCCGGCTTGCGGCGCAGCACGCCGAGACCGGAACACGGCGCGTCGACGAGGACGCGGTCAGCCATCGCCTCATACTGCTCGCCGATCTCTCGCGCGTCAATCTCCTCCGTCTCGATGATCTGGATGCCGAGGCGCGCGGCATTCTCCTCGATGCGCTGGAGCTTGTGGTCATAGATGTCACCGGCGAGGATGCGGCCCTTGTCGTGCATGAGCGCCGCCATGTGCGTCGTCTTGCCGCCCGGCGCCGCACAGCAGTCGATGATGAACTCTCCAGGCTGCGGCCCTACGACATGTGCGACGAGCATCGAGCTCTCATCCTGCACCTGACAGCGCCCCTGCTGAAGCGGTGCGAGCGCATCGAGTGCGCCGTGACGGCGCACGAGGATGCCCTCGGGAGCCCAGAGCGAAGGCTCGACTTCCGCGCCTGCCTGCCTGAGCTCTTCGAGCAGCGCATCGCGGTCCGTGCGCAGCGTATTCGTGCGCACGGAGAGGAGAGGCTGCTCATTGTCAAAGCGGCAGAGTCTCTCCGCCGCCTCAAAGCCGAACGTCTTGACCCAGCGGCGCACGAGCCACTCCGGATGCTGGCTGGAGAGGGCGAGGTTTTCCGTCGCATGGCCCTTCCCGCTCGGGAATGCGGCCTTCTCCGGCTCGCGCACTGCCGTGCGCAGCACGGCATTGACAAAGCCCGCGAGCCCTTTCATGCCCATGCCCTTGGCCAGCTCTACAGCCGTGTTGCAGGCTGCCGAAACCGGCACCTTGTCGAGGTAGAAGAGCTGGTAGAGACCGAGCCGCAGGATCTCGCGGACGAGCGGCTGGATCTTGCGCACGGGTCGGTTGACGTAGCGGCGCAGGATCCAGTCGAGCGTGCCGCCGGCCTTGACCGTGCCGTAGACGAGCTCCGTGACAAAGCGGCGGTCCTGCTCGCCAAGCTCTGCCTGGCGCAGTGCCTTGGCAAGCGCCACATTGGCATAGGCGCCATTCTCATGTACTTCGTATAGGATGCGGACTGCCGTCTCGCGCGCTTTATCCATAGATCCACCTCATTTGTCTTGACTCTTGACTACGTATCGTATCACTCATTGTTTCTCTTTTGGTTTCGGTATGATGATCTTCTCGAGCTGTGCCCGCACCTCCTCGATGTCGACGTGCGTGTTGTAGCACGGTCCGTTCGGACGGATGTTGAGCACGCCGACGGCCGGCAGCGGGTAGACGTCCTGGATGCCGCTCATGAGGTCACGCTCGCAGGCAATGGCCAGCACGGCTTTCGGCTTCGTCTTATAGACGATCTGGCGCGCGAGCGTGCCGCCCGTCGCCACGAAGAAGTGGAAGCCCATCTCATGCGACAGCGTCACGAGGGCGCCGATATCGCAGCGGCCGCAGCGCTTGCAGTTCTCCGGGTCCCGCGTGATCTTGTGCGGGCATGAGGCGAGCTGCAGGCAGTGCGGTGTCACGACGAGCAGCCGGTCGGCTGGCACGCGGATGCCCATGCGGTTGAACAGGAGATTGCTCACCGCGATGAAGGAGCCCTCGAGCTTGCGGCGCCGGATGCCGAAGATGCTGCCGAGGCGCACGGCCAGCGGGAAGAGCAGGTTGATGAGCTCATACGTCTGGCGCTGCAGGAACGGCAGGTACGGCAGATGTGCGACAGCGAGGACCATGTTGAAGATGCTGAAGAACGCCCCTGCCACCAAGAAGGTGAACACAGCGCCGATGAGCCAGGGCAGCATGGGCTGGATGGCGCGGAGCCCCGGCACGCCGATGTACCAGATGGCGTAGAGGATGACCGCCATGAGGACGGCCGTCAGAGAGAGCATGCCGATGAACAGCCGCTTCTTCGGGCGCCCCGTCAGCACGTAATCATTCTTTGCTTTTGTCATATTCAATCCTCAAACGTTGCGGGCAGAGCAATCGCGTGACCATTGAGGTAATCCTTCGCGGCCATACGCTTCTTGCCAGGCGCTTGGAGCTCCGTGATCTCGAGCACGCCGTCGCCCGCTGCTACAAAGAGGCCTTCTTTCTTGTCGGCCCTAAGGATGGTGCCCGGCTGCGCTTCCGTCTTCTCAGTCGTACAGCGCGTGCGCCAGATCTTGTATTTCTTGCCTGCAAGGAAGGTGTAAGCCCCCGGCCACGAGTCGAGGCCGCGCACGAGATTGTGTATCTTCTGTGCACAGTCCTGCCAGTGGATGTGGCCCGTCTCCTTCGTCAGCATCGGCGCGTAATTCGACTCGCCCGTCTGCGGGATGCGCTTGAGCGTCCCGGCCGAGAGCTCCTCGAGCGTATCGATGAGCACCTTGGCGCCGAGCGCCATGAGGCCGTCGTGCACCTCCTCGAGCGTCGTGTCCGGACCGATCGGGAACTCCGCCTTCAGCAGCATGTCGCCCGTGTCGAGCCCAGCGTCCATGAACATCGTCGTGATCCCCGTCTTCTTCTCTCCGTCGATGACGCACCACTGCATCGGCGCCGCGCCGCGGTAACGCGGCAGGAGTGAACCGTGTACATTGATGCAGCCATAAGGCGGGATGTCGAGGATGCGCTGAGAGAGAATCTGGCCGAAGGCCACGACGACCATGAGGTCGGGCTTCTGCTCTTCGAGGAAGGCCGTGAAGTCTTCCTCCTTGATTCTCTTCGGCTGCCAGACCGGCAGGCCGTGCGCCTCCGCCCAGGCCTTGACCGGCGACGGCACGAGCTTCTGGCCGCGCCCTCTCGGCTTGTCGGGCTGCGTCACGACGCCGATGACGTCGCAGTGCTCATAAAGAGCTGCGAGGCACGGCACGGCAAATTCCGGCGTGCCCATGAAAATGACTCGGAACTTTTTCACGCCTGATTCCCCCTGTGCAGACTCTTTGCGATATCGATGAAGAGCTGGCCCTCGAGATGGTCGAGCTCATGCTGGATGCAGCGTGCCAGAAGGCCCGTCGCCGTCAAATGCTGCTTCTTGCCGCGGCGGTTGAGGAACTCCACCTTGACCTTCGCTGCGCGCTCCACCTCGCCGTAGATGCCCGGCACGGAGAGGCATCCCTCGGTATCCGTTGCCGTGCCCTCGCGGAAGGTGATGACCGGGTTGATGAGCTCGATGAGTCCGTGGTCGTCCTGGCAGTCGATGACGACGACGCGGATGGGACGGCCGATCTGCGGCGCAGCGAGGCCGACGCCGTCGCTCTCGTACATCGTGACGGCCATGTCGTCGAGCAGCTTGCGCAGTCCCTTGTCGATCTTCTCCACCGGAGCGCAGACCTCCTTGAGGACCGGCGCCCCTGCTTTCTTGATTTCCAGTATTGCCATAAAGAAAAATCTCCTTTTATCTGTCTGATTGCTTGTCTCATCAGTCGGATATCCACATATCCATAACACTGACGCGCCAGGTTGCCTGACGCGTCAATTCATTGCTGCATTCTCATTTGCCAGCCTTGCCCTTGCAGGAAGCTGCCTTGACCATGATCGCAAGGACGAGCTCCGCCGCCTTCTTCAGGGATGGCAGCGGCAGGTACTCAAAGCGGCCGTGGAAGTTCGCACCGCCCGTGAAGAGATTCGGGCACGGCAGACCCATGAACGAGAGGCGTGCGCCGTCAGTGCCGCCGCGGATGGGCTGGACATCCGGCTCGATGCCAATTTCCTCCATCGCCTCGCGCGCGAGCTCCACGACATAGAGATTGCCATCCTCGATCTTCTCGAGCATGTTGTAGTAGACATCGCGGTGATGCACCTCGACGGAGCCCTCGCCGTACTTCTTGTTGAAGAATGCGGCCATATCGTCGAGCAGTGCCTTGCGCCGCTCGAAGTGCGCGCGGTCGTGGTCGCGCACGAGCATCTCCATCGTGACGAGCTCGACACTGCCCGCGACGGTGTGAACATGGAAGAAGCCCTCATGCCCCTCCGTGTACTCCGGCTTCTCGCCGGCCGGCAACATCTGCTGCCACTCCGCAGCCATCGAGACGGCATTCTTCATCTTGCCCTTCGCGTCGCCCGTGTGGACGCTGCGGCCATGGAAGAGGATGGTCGGGTTCGCCGCATTGAAGTTCTCGTACTCCAGCCCGCCGAGCTCGCCGCCGTCAACCGTGTAGGCAAAATCCGCGCCGAACACCTTGACATCGAAGCGGTCTGCACTGCGGCCCGTCTCCTCATCCGGCGTGAAGCCTAGGCGGATCTTGCCGTGCGAGATCTCCGGGTGCGCCATGAGGTATTCCGCAGCGCTGACGATGGCCGTGACGCCGGCCTTGTCATCTGCACCCAAAAGCGTCGTGCCGTCCGTCATCATGATGTCCTGGCCCTTGTAGCGCTCGATGCCCGGGAAGTCCGCGACCGAGAAGACGATTCCCTTCTCCTTGTTCAGCACAATGTCCCCGCCGGGATACGCATGGATGATTTGCTCGTGGATAGGGCCACCCGACGCATCCGGACTCGTGTCGAGATGCGAAATAAAGCCGACCACGGGGCCATCTCCACCATTGTTGGCCGGCTGCGTCGCCATGACGTAGCCGTGCTCGTCCACCGTCACCTCCGTGAGGCCGATGGACCGAAGCTCGTCAGCCAAGTGCTTGGCCAACACCATCTGGCCGGGCGTCGACGGGCATTCCTTGTCGTTTGCCTCATCCGACTGTGTATTGAAGGAAATATAGTCGCGGAACCGCTTCACTACGGTTTCCATCTTGATTTCCATTGTCATTCCAATCACCTCATATGATAGTCATCATATAATTATATCAATATTACGGAACATCGACAAGTCAGCGCGCCGCGTTTCCTCTGCCATCGGGCTGCGTCAGTGGAATATCCCCCTCGTGCACGAAGTGGTGGATGGTGAACTGCTGGAAGGTCATAGCTGCCGGCGAGAGTGGCCGCGAAGTGTTCCAGGCGATGCCGACGGCGCGCTTGCAGAGCGGGAAAGATATCGGCACGAAGACGACGCCGAGGTGCTCTGTGCATGGCACGTGCGGCAGGACGCTGACGCCGAGATGCGCCGCGACGAAAGAGACGAGCGTGTGGACTTCATCGCCCTCGAAGATGATCTGCGGATGGCTCTCTGCGAGGTCGAGGAACTGGTTGACCTGCTGGCGCAGCGTGTACTCGGGCTTCAGAGCGACGAACGGCTCATCCCCGACTTCGCGCAGGCTGACGCGCGACTTCTGCGCGAGCGGATGGTCCTCCGGCACGACGAGGAACATTTCCTCCGACCAGAGGTACATCCAGGCCGTATCCGGTTCATTCATCGTCGAGCAGAGGCAGATATCCGTCTCGCCGCTCGTCAGCTGCTCGGCGAGCATCGAAGAACTCTGCTGGTTGAGCTTGACATCGATGTGCGGGTAGCGCTCATGGAACTGGCGCAGGATCAGCGGCAGGAACGTGTCGCCGAGCGAGTGCAGGAAGGAGAGATGCACGACGCCTGCACCGCCGTTGTCGAGTTCGATCTCCTGTTCCGCCAGCGCGAGCTCGCGGATCACGCGGTCGACGTGGAACAGGAATTTCTGCCCGGCCTCCGTCAGATCCGAGGTGCGGCCATGGCGTTCAAACAGGGTGACGCCGAGCTCCTGCTCCAATTTCTGGATGGAGCGAGAAAGAGCCGACTGCGAGACGGCCATCTCTTCGGCTGCCTGCGTGAAGTGACGGCACTTGGCCATCGCCTGGAAGTACTTCAGTTGTGTCAATTCCATTTTGTTCCTCGTTTCTTGCATATCGTGCATAATTACTTTAGGTTATAGTCTATTATATGCACGGTAACCTAGGCTGACAACGTTTTCCTGCTTCATTTCCATGATTATTTTGCATTGTATTCATGTATACAAGGAATCTCGCATGCATTTTCTGCAAAAAACGGCAGGGATCGCCATGGTTATGCACAATTTGCATCCTATTTGTGAAAATTATACATTAGACGTGCTCTCTGAAGATGACTATACTAAGTTTCAGATTTCATTCATAGATATTTTAGATAAGCAGGTGAACGCATTGAATTATCGGATTCCCTCGGATTATGTTGAAGCGCTCTGTGCAGAGACTGGCATGTCAGCGAGCGATGCCCATCGCATGCTGACGGTCGCGCACTGCACGGCGGTCCATCATCCGCGCCATCATCATAAGAAACAGGTTTCGCTTGGAAAGGAGTCTTCTGTCATGGCAGATTCAGCTGCCCCGACGCGCCTCTGGACGCGTGACTACGTATTTGACATCGGTGTCAACTTCCTCGTCTACTCGGTCCACTTCCTCTTGATGCTCTGGTCTACGGCCTATGCCATCTACACCTGGAATGCTTCCATCAGCATGGCCGGCCTCGCCTCTGGCCTCTTCATCGTCGGTGCCCTGTTCGCCCGCATCCCAGCTGGACGCTTCATCGATTTCGTCGGCCGCCGCAAGATGTTCCTTGCCGGCACGCTGATGTTCTTCCTGCTCGTCCTCTGCTACGAGCTCGCGCCGTCGCTCGAGGTCTTCATGCTCGTCCGCTTCCTGCATGGCCTGTCTTTCGGCACGACCTCGACGGCAGCGAGCACGGTCGTCGCCGCACTCGTCCCGCTCAAGCGCATGGGCACGGGCATCGGCTACTTCACGCTCGGCGTCACGATGGCTTCGGCCATCGGCCCCTTCATCGCCATGAACCTCACGTCCGCCAAGGAATTCACGCTCGCCATCGAGATCTGCGCGGCCGCAACCTTCCTGATCTTCGCGCTCTCCTTCTTCATCAAGGCGCCGGAGCGCACGATCCTGCCAGAAGAGAAAGCAGATCTCCACAAGATCTCGTTCGACCGCTTCTTCTCCATCAAGGCACTCGCCATCTCCTGCATCGCCCTGATGGCCGGTGTCTGCTACTCCACGGTCCTGAGCTTCCTCGGCGCCTACACGGCTCACATCGGCATCACGGGCATCGGCGCGACGGGCTTCTTCCTCTGCTTCGCCGCTACTTCCTTCATCAGCCGCCCGCTGACTGGCTACCTGCTCGACCACTTCGGCGGCAACATCGTCATCTACCCGGCACTCATCTGCATGGCCGTCGCCATGGGCTTCATCGGTACGGCCAGCACGGACGCAGCCATGCTGATCGGCGCACTCTTCCTCGGCTTCGGCTACGGCACGACGACGGCATCCTGCCATGCTCTTGCCGTCCACTGCGCACCGATGCATCAGGTCGGCGTCGCGACGAGCACTTACTTCGTCCTGCTTGACTTCGGCATCGGCGTCGGCCCATACACGCTCGGCAGCTTTGTCCCGGCCTTCGGCTTCTCCTTCGTCTACATCGCAGCTGGTGCCATCTCCCTCATCGGCATCGTCCTCTACTACTACCTGCTCGCCCGCCATCACCGCTTCACGCGCCATCAGATGGACCGCGACAGCGAAGCCAAGACGATCATCGCCCAGCGCCGCCAGCGCTTCTACGAGAAGCGCCTTGCCGGTGCACACTGAGATCTGCATCCCATGCTCAACAGAAATACGGTATCCTAGACGGATACCGTATTTTTTGTTGCCGATTCACTTTGTCCTATATGCATCAGCTGTCGAGCATCGCTTCTGGCTTCAGATGGTAGATGCGCATGGCATTCTTGTAGAATACCTCATCCCAATGCTCCTCTGGGATGATTTCCTTCGTGAAGGCGATGTAGTCCCCGAGATTGGCAAGCGGCCAGTCCGTGCCGAACATGAAGCGGTCGTAGAGGTCGAGGTATTCGAGCCAGCCCTTGAGGCGCTCGATGTAGAAATGCTTCTTCTCGCAGAAAGCCCCAAAATCCGGGATCTTGCGCTCTAAAAGGCCCGAGAGGTCTGCCGCCACATTGGGGTTCTTCTCAATGACGGCTGCCGCATCCGTAAACCACGGCTCGCCAAAGTGGCACATGACGAACCGCACCTTGCGGAACTTCGTCGCCGCCTCATCCATGACGAGCGGATGGCTGTACTTCAAGAGCGCGTTGTCTGTCGCCGTCAGGCCCGTATGGACCGCGACCGGCTTGTCGTAGCGCGCGGCGAGCTCGTAGACTGGCGCGAGCCTGTCGTCGTAGAGGTAAAACGAAGCGTAGCCCGGGTAGAGCTTGATGCCGACACAGCGATCGCTCCTCAAATGCTGCTCGATGAGATGGAGCTTCTGCGGCAGCTTCTCCATGTCGAATACCTGGCTGTCAAGCCCGATGCAGTACGAAAGGAAGGACGGATACGCTGGCGCGAGCACTTCGACGGGCAGATTGCCCATGACGATGCCGTGCACCATGCCGCGCATCCTGTACTGCTCGAGCAGGTGGTCGGCGCTGTTCTCGTGCTCGGCTGCCTTCGCGATCTCGTCAAAGTAGGCATCCGACCCAAAGTGAAGATGTGCATCGATGATTTTCATTGCTTACCCCTTATCTTGGCGCATCGCCTCAGAGGCGCGCAAAGGCCTCCACGGCGAGTCTTGCCATATATCTGGCAGCCGGTCCGAGTGCTGCCGGATCAACGTGAAATTTCGGATTGTGGTTAGCCGGCGACTTGCCCGTGCCGACAAGCACGAATACGCCGGGGATCTTCTCCTGGTAGTAGGCGAAATCCTCGCCGGCCAGATTGACGGGCGCGGGCACGACGTCCAGCTCCGCCTCCTTCGCCACCTCGATGGCAAAGTCCGTCCAGTCCGGCGTGTTATCCGTCGCCGGCGGGCCGGCATACCAGGTGAGTTCTGCATGACCGCCAAAGGATGCGGCCTGCCCCTCTGCCAGCTCGTAGATGCGTTTCTTGATGAGCTTCCGGTCCTCTGCCGTCAGGCAGCGCACCGTGCCCTCCAGCCACGAGGATTCAGGGATGACGTTCCAGGTATTGCCGCTCTCGATGTGCGTGATGGAGACGAGGCCCGGGTGTGCCGGGTCGATATTGCGCGAGACGATGCTCTGCGCAGCCGTGACGAAGCTCGCGGCCATGATGATGGGGTCGATGCCGCGCTCCGGATGAGCTGCATGCGTGCCCTTGCCGTGGAACGTCACGGTGAACTTGTCGACAGACGCCGTCACCGCGCCCGAGCGGATGCCGAGCGTGCCGACATCGTAGAGCGGCGAGGTGTGCAGGCCAAAGATGGCCTGTACGTCCTTGAGCACCCCCGTCTCCATGACCTTGCACGCGCCGCCCGGCGCCTCTTCTGCCGGCTGGAAGATCAGGTAGACTGTGCCGCGAAGCTCGCGCTCCTTCGCCTTGAGCAGGTACGCCGAGCCGAGCACCGCACTGATGTGGAAGTCATGGCCGCAGGCATGCATGCGGCCCGCGTGCTCAGACGCATAGGCAAGACCCGACTCCTCCTGGATCGGCAGGCCGTCGATATCGCAGCGCAGCGCGATGAACGGCGCCTCACCTGTACCAACCTTGGCGACAAGGCCCGTCTTGAGCGGCAGGTCGAGGACCTCGATGCCAGCAGCCGCGAGGTCGTCTCTCAGGCGCTTCGTCGTCTCGACTTCCTCATAAGAAAGTTCCGGATGGCGGTGGAACCAGTAGAATTCATCCGTGATCTTCTGGAGGATTTCCTGTTCGTTCATATATATCCCTCACTCTATATGCATAGTTCGTTAGTATGTTTTACAGACATTTTAATATAGAGTGATAATCTTGTCAATGAATAGAAACAGTGTGCATGAAAGGATGACTCTGCCCCGAGCCACGATTGAGCAAGCATCTATCCAGATTCCATTTGTGCGATATTTAAGCCACATAATATTTGTATTTGCAGATGTTATATTGTATAATATTTGCAAATGCAAATGTTATGAAGTTTTGCTATATGGGAAAACGGATCATTCTAACACCGAGCATCCGCCGCATCCTGCAACAGATGGGTGAACAGATCAAGTTAGCTCGTCTTCGCAGGAATATCCCAGCGAGCTTGATTGCCGAACGCTCAGGACTTGGCCAGACGACAATCTGGCAGATCGAAAAAGGAAGCCCCTCTGTCTCGATGGGTGCTTATGCGAAGGCACTCCACGCAATAGAGGGCATGGACAAAGAGCTCCTGCGCATCTGTCGAGAAGATGAACAGGGGCGGATGATACAGGACGCCAGCCTCGTACGGCGCCGCGCATCCAAGCGGAAGATGAGTGCACATCATGATGCGGAATAAGACCAAGATAATCACAACAATAGCCACAATCATACAACGGAATCAGAAGGACCTTACCTGCAAGTACAGAAAAACCACAACCAGTGCCGCAGTCGTTACCATTACCTTAACACTACTACATACTGTTAGATTGCTAAATCAGTCTGCTCGCATACCCACTCTAGTACTTTTTCACCGAAACCATCAACTGTATCCTCTAATCGAACAGACTGCATGTACGGCAGAACACTGCTAATGCTAATGCCTGCATCAGCATAGCGTAGCATACCTGCATCCATCGTACTGTCGCCAGCCGCCAGTACTCCATCAAAGTTAAATTTATCACAGAACCGACTAAGACTCTCGCCTTTATCAAAATCTGCAGGGTAGATATAGAGCTTTCGCCCGCTGCTATTCGCACAAAGACCATTCTTTACTGCCAATACACTATATTCATTTGCACAATCCATCAGCTTACTCACTGTTTCACAGATGGCATTTATAAACATCCCGTCGACTATCTTGGCTAAATGAAAATGTGAGTCTTTTTCACAGCGCTGATATATATCCATCAGTATATCGTGATATCTTTTCTCTATACATGCTGATGTCTGTTGCCATGCTACATCTATCTTATCTCGCACGAGCAGATTCGTCCCATTACCGACTAAGGCGTAGTCAGGATTACAGCCATCAGGAAAATCGATTCGACGATACTGCTCTATAGATCTGGTCGTTAGCGGCATAAATTCCACTCGATCTGACTGACAGATTGTATGAAGCATACGAATACTGGCTGACGACATATAGCTCTGCGGATTGCCATTTATATACTCGACACATACATCTCCTTCTGCTTGATTCTTATATGAATGAAATAGCGTATTGTCGAGATCACAGGCAAAGAGTATCTTCCTCTTTTCCATATCAATTATACATCCCTCAACTCTTTTATGAGCCCACAAGCTCTGTAGTTCTTCAATGGATAAACTTCAACCGGCACGCCCTTTTCCCGTGCTAGCTCATAAAGATGCCCCAGATGCTCATCATCATGCAAACTATGTACGAGTATCTTCCATGGAATGCGCCGCAAGCAAACCCGTGTGGCCTCACCAATGCTCGGCTTTATCAAATTGATGTCATTTATGTCAAAATGTGCCATGATGGATCGTACTTCTTCGATACCAAAATGTACCTCAGCAGTTGTAGCCGAGGATTTCGGCACACGCTCCGGAGCTTGGAACTCGGCCTCGATAGCATCTAGAAATCTATATGTCAAATCCTCTGGCTTGAATTTTTCGTAATACATAGCACCATGAAAATCATCCGCCCCTATGATATCCGGTCGGTAAAAAGTACGACTGATGAGCCCCGACACAGTAGAATTCAGGCATGAACTAGCAATGAGGAAATCATCATGTGTGCCGCACTTAGCCGCCACATAAGCTGGATCAGAGAGCACGGCCAGTCCAGAATCGACAGCAGGATAATCATGCATGGCCTCTTTCAATTGATTTCGTATAGCGCCCTTACCAGTCCAGCCGTCAACAAACTGAATTTCCTCTGCAGCATGGCGAGTCAGTATATAGCGCATGGCATTGCGATCTATTCCTTGTCCCCTGATTATCGATATCGTGTAGTGAACCGGACTCACAGCAAAATATTTTTCCATATAATGCTTTATGAGAATTCCTATCGACGTCCCAGCCCGCGCGAGGGATACGAGCACTACGCTCCTGCCTTTTTCGTGATATATCTTTGTTGCCACTGAGGCCACAGCTGTCGCCGTGACCGACGAATATCTAGTCAATGCATCATAGAAAAGCCGCATGTATTTCGGCGAAGGCAAATGTTCTAACGGCAGCATGGCCGAGTATGGCGTGCCAGATTGAATATATCGCTCACGAACCTTGTTCTCGAGCGGATCTACCATCCCAGTGATGTCCTTAAGCAAGATTGTGACATCATCACCTCTATAGGAACTTCTCATCAATGCGCCACCTCCACTAAACAAAATCTGTCACACCGCTGTCCGAACGCCGTCATTATATCATGCATCGCCAAATCCTTATCACCGTCTGCATCAGTCACGACAATGACTGCATCGTAATTGGCCAAATCATATATATACGTCTGCCGCTCGTTTTCATAAAAACTATGCAGCGAATGTCCTTCATAGATAGGATAATCACCATCGATGCACACCCCTATCGGACTGCGTGTCGTAGCCTGGCAACGGACCAGCTCAAACTGCTCACGCGCCTCTAGCAGTTTCCCACAAATGAGTGCGGGATACATGAATTCCTCCGTACCAATGATGAGCGCACTATCGAGCCCAGCTAGTTGCTTTGAGAGGTAGCTGAGTACTTCTGCCGCCAGTGCGCGGCACTGTTTGTAATATAGGCCAGCCCACTCGCCTTTGCGCACATCACTGACCCGAGTAGCCGCCCGATACCTTCTGTAGCTACGCTGTTCAAAATTTCCTGTAGCAGTTTGTGCAGCTTCGATGGGTATGCCTCTGACTCGACTCTCGTAATCTATGTTCTCCAAACGACATAGTTCGCAATGAGCAATATGGGCTTCTTCCATCCTGATTTCATCATCCGAATCAAGACGATTTATCAGGGAGACCGCAGCAAAGTCTTGCCTGCTCAGTCCCGCCACATCTTGTCGCATGACAGAAACCATGTTGCGCATGGTTTTCCCTGTCGAAATCTCATCATCGACGAGCACAACCGGTGTACCAGTGATATGTGATAATGTCGCAGATGGCAGTTTCTGTTCCACTGCATGACTATGCTCCTCGGAGAATTCTATATATTCTCCTGCCAGACTTTCACGAGTCGTATGAACATAAAAGCAATCATCTGCCAGATTGGCCGCAACAATTGCTCCGACAGCTGTCGCTGTCTCCGCAAAGCCGATGACAAGCCGTGCTGACGGATATTTCTGTGCTGTAAGACACCCCAGATCATTCATCATCAGCAAAGCATCCGTGGGTGATACTGGCATATGCTTGGCCTGCCATGGATTAACCAGCAGATAGCTTCGCTTCTTATTCGCATAGCGCTTAGCCAAGCGGAATATTTCTTTTTCGTATTTCTTCATTTCACATCACCAAACGCCTCAGCCTTTGCTCCATATATATCACCTAAAATTTTTATCTTTCTCGCCCAATTTTTATGACATTTGACTTCATTCATGCGACCGGTATCTCTGCTTTTAGCCACGCCTAGCATCTCACTTCTCCAGCCCAGTATGTTGCAAGCATCTTCATAGTCAGCTTGTGACGGCTTCATACTCTCGTATACTACAGGCAGCTGGCTTGGATGTATAACGGTCTTACCAATGAAGCCATTCAAGCGATCGAGTTCAAGCTCACGCCGCAACCCTGGTTCCCATCTCTCATCTTCTGAAGCACCGAAATACTCCCAGACCGGTCCGGATACGACAAATACATCGCTGAACTGATTCACTATGTCAATCAAGATATCCCGAACCACTCCAATCTCGTAGATATTCTGCCGAAAAGAACGACGCAAACCAAACAAATTGCAGAAATCATTACCACCTACTCTAACATTCAGTATACAATTTTTCATAGCCATCAATTCCTGACGCAGATTAGTGAGTTCCTTCCCCCTTGTCCTACTATCGGCAATAGCTCTACTTTCTAAAATCGGCATACCATATACCTTATGACTTGATGCGGCATTGATTTCAGCCAGCAAGTCTAGATAGTCTGCTGCATTGGTAGTATCAAATTTTGGGAATACATAGCCTGTAAGCAGATTTGCCAAACTTCCAAATTCCCTATGCAGCCGCCTTAATTGATTAGGTGTTCGTACACGCACAAAAAGCAGTGGCAAAGAATTATTGCCTGATTCACTTATTTTTTGCAACGTACACCTGAGGCGATTCTCTGCCTCGTCTAGGGCATGATCCATTATTGAATCCTCTAGACAAAATACTAGCGACGTGAGACATGGTATCCTATGTTCGATGATTTTCTGAGCAATAGTTTCATTCAAAGCCGGAGTATATAAAAGACCTCCTAGACGATATGGCAATTCTATTTCTTGTTGTAAATCTTCTTTTCCACTATCTATCATTCATTTAATCCTTTCTTCCTCTGACCCATCTCAATCCCCAGCCAAAAGCTTCATCCAAATATTTATGGCCATTATAGAATTGAACAATTTTTGATATAGTGAAGCTACCATGTCCATCATTTTCCAACATAGCAATGCCACACATAATCTTATTAGATCCATACTCATCCATTTTCACGATAATATCAGGACTTCCTGGACATTTTATTGTCACCACACCATCTGCCTGCTGCCAATTCGCTATCCCATCATATATAAAGGTATAAACTAGGACACGCTTTATTTTATTGACTTTCTTGCCATTTATGCGCAGTGTTTCACCACCTATCGATGCCCCAGTTCTATCATCTCCATCGAGCGCTATATATGGTGCACGCTCCAATGAGCCGAATGCATTACCAAGCGCCTGCACTGTTCCTTTTTGTCCATCATAAAGTTCGAATAGACAGCCGAGATCCAAATCTATAGCTCCATTATTACGACTGCCGAACAGAGCTGAGAAAAATCCACCTGAGCTCCCGTTAGGATTGCCCTGATGCCAGTTGAGATTTATAGATATCTCGCCTAATGCCTCATTGTTCTTTTTGACAAGGCTTACTTTCTGGCCTTTTTTCAATTCCACTTTCTTTAATGAAACAGTAGATTTAGGCTCAATCTTTGGTGTTGATTTTACCTTTGATTCATGCCTAGTAGCGGAAATTTGGCTGTCAGTCACTTCTAATCCATAGCTTTTAGTAAGCGCCGCCAGTCCGCCATTATATCCAGCACCTATAGCTTGAAATTTCCAATTACCATTGTGACGATACAGTTCACCTATCACAACAGCTGTCTCTTTTTGAAGCGCTCCCTGTTCAGCATCATAACGGCATATGCGGCTACCACTCGACTTATCACTGACCTGGACGTGCAAGTTTCGTACCTGCTGGAAACTTTGACCGCGTTTATCAGCATCGTATATAGTCGCTGTAAAATCTATTTTTTCTACGCGTTCGGGAATAGCGACTAAGTCTATGCGAAGTCTTTCTTCCCCATCATCTCCACCCTCATGGATGACACTGCCACTAGGGTGACGCTGTTGACCATAAAAAACCATATCGTCATCGCCAGCTGCCTTTCCGTTTCCATCAAGAAGGAATGCAGCCACATCCACATCGAGATTAGATGAGGTATTCCAGCCCACTTCAACCTCCAGATGTTTTATCTCTGGACGTGCTTTATCGATATCTACTTTCTGACCACGCTGCAGTTGCTGTGCCATCTGTGTTTGTGCCGCCATGCTTCTCATTTCTATTCCCCCTTATTCTCACTGAACCTCTATGCCATAGCTCTCACATAGTCTTCTGAGGCCATCGTTATATCCTGAACCGACACCTTTCATCTTCCATGCCCCCCGATGACGATATAGCTCTATTCCTACCAGTGTTTTTTCTCTAGAAATACGATCAAGCGGCAAATAGTAAATCCCTTTACCCGCACATGAAATCTGTACGAAAGCATTACGCATCCCCGAAAGGTTCTTCGCCTCATCTTCACCATAAGCAGAGAAACAAATCGCTATTTTTTCAGTATCACTGACTACGCTAGCAAGTTTGACCAATGCCGATGATGTATACTCTCCCGCATTTATCACAACCGCTCCATCGCATGAGGCAGGAAAGCCGAAATATACCATGTCTTTATCGCCATGTGCCTTTCCATCAGCATGCAGCAAATACACATAGCAGTCGACCTCGATATCATCAGATATCGATGCATAGCCTAGCCCTATAGCCAGAGACATTTGTGAATATGATGTAATATCTATGCGCTCACCAGCGTGCATCAATTGTCCCTGCGGTGCATGACAGTTCGCATCATGCACCTCCCCTTCGACATCATCCGGATTGCCAGTAAGATCGCATAGCAGTAGCTGCGTCAGATCTATACCGGGAGCCAGACCATTTTCACCAAAAGATGCCCCGAGTCGATTCGCCTGATTTCCTAATGCTCGCTCGAAGAAATTGCGCACCTCACGAGCATTGCCAAATCGCTCATCACGTTTCTCATAGACATCATAGAAATAATCCTCCGCATAGCGTTTGGCACTACGGGAAAGTTTATAACCATCTTTCTTGCATAGTTTGACAAATATGTCCTGTAATTCCTCGGGGCTATAGTCGTCAAAATGAATATATTTATTAAAGCGGGAGCGCATACCGGGATTAGAGTCCAAGAATTTGTCCATAAGGTCAGGATAACCTGCAACTATGACTATGAGATCATCACGATGATCCTCCATACCCTTAAGCAGAGTATCTACAGCTTCTTGACCAAAATCATTGCCGCCTTGGTTCGAAGTCAGCGTATATGCTTCATCAACAAAAAGTACACCTCCAAGCGCCTCTTTTATAACTTCCTGCACTTTCAATGCTGTCTGTCCCACATAGCCGCCTACAAGTCCTGAGCGATCGACTTCAACAAGCTGTCCTTTGGACAGAATACCAATCTTATGATATATACGCGCAAGCAGACGCGCTACGGTCGTCTTACCTGTTCCAGGGTTGCCTGAGAAAACCAGATGTAGAGACATATTTGACTTTCGCAGTCCCAGTTGAGCTCTGGCTTGTTGAACACGCACAACATTTATACTCTCCATGACTTCATGCTTGACAGCAGACAGCCCAGTCAAGTTGTCAAGCTCGGCCAGCAACTCCTCAAGTGTGGTCGTATCCTCTTCAGGAGCTTGTTGCCCATTATTCCTTTTTTCTTCCTCGCGATTTCCAGTAGGACTATGTCTATGCCGACGATCATTCAAGTCAATCATACATATCGTCTCTCCATTCCATCTCATCCAAGCCCAATATAGCGAACTTTCAATTTTCTCATAAATGAAAATAAAGGGATTTTTGCAAACCCCTTTATCCTCATAAACTACTATGCCGGCTCAGATAAAGTGCTCAGCAAGATCAAATACATAAGACGCATTGACGCCCTGTCCTATGGCATTGAATTTCCATTCTCCATTGTGCCGGTAGACCTCGCCAAATACCATACCTGTTTTACCATCGTAGTTTTCAGACAGATTATATTTCATTAACTCCTGTCCATTATCGGCATCAATAATACGGATGAAAGCATTTTTAATCATACCGAAATCTTGTTTCCGTTTATCAGCTTCATAGATATTCACAACGAATATAATCTTGTCATAACGACTTGGTAACAAATCGAGTTGAACGACAATCTGCTCATCGTCGCCCTCTCCAGCACCAGTGAGATTATCACCCATATGCTTTACAGCGCCACTCTTATGTTTTAGATTGCCGAAAAAAACTACATCGTCCTTGTCGGTAAGCTTACCGTCTACACAGAGTATAGCCGAAGCATCACAGTCTATATCTGCATTTCGATTACCACTACCAAACAAGCTTGAAAATAAACCACCAGATTTTTGCTCAGCTTCATCCCAACCTAGACCGACTATGACCCTTTTCAGGCGCCCGCCATCCGATTTCTTCAGATTGACTTTCTGACCTTTTTGTAGATTAACACTCATGTCCCCTACCTCATACGTTCACACCGAAATTGCGGCACAAAGCAGCAAGGCCGCCTTGGAAGCCACTGCCTATGGCATTGAATTTCCAATCAGAACCATGACGGTAAAGTTCACCGACAACTACGGCCGTCTCAATGGAGTAATCTTCACCGAGATCATAGCGAATGAGTTCTCGATTAGTAGCAACATCAACAACGCGTATATAAGCATTACTTATCTGCCCAAAGTTCTGTCCTCGTTCCTGTGCCTGATCGATGGTTACTGTGAAGGCAATCTTCGCTACCGAGGCAGGTACTTTAGCAAGATCTATCTTTATCTCCTCATCATCGCCCTCACCTTCGCCAGTACGATTATCGCCCATATGCTCAACAGCACCAGATTTATGCTTCAGATTATTGTAGAAAACAAAATCTTCATCGCTGGCAACTTTGTCATTATCTTTCGTCAGGAACGCCGCTGCATCGAGATCGAAATCAGCGCCACCATCATACTTATTGACATCCCAGCCAAGACCTACCAATACCTTCGTCAGCCCTGGATTGCCTTTCGTCAGATCTACTTTCTGACCTTTTGATAGACTTACTGCCATTTTATGTTTCCTCCTTCTACTATGAACCTATATCCAAAGTTCTGCTGCCTGATTTATGCCGCAGAGCTTAGCTGCCTCTTGAAATTTAGGCATCGATTCCAAAATTGCGACACAAAGCTGCCAGGCCACCACCAAAGCCGCTGCCGATAGCATTGAACTTCCACTCCGAGCCATGGCGATAAAGCTCACCGACGACTATTGCTGTTTCTAGTGAATAATCTTCGCCGAGATCATAGCGAATAAGTTCTTTGCCTAATCCCTCATCTACAACGCGTATATAAGCATTGTTTACCTGCCCGAAATTCTGACGACGTTCCTCGGCCTGATCGATAGTGACTGTGAAATCAATCTTGGTTACTCCAGTCGGCATTTTTGACAGATCTATCTTGATTTGTTCATCGTCGCCTTCTCCAGCACCAGTTCTATTATCTCCCATATATTCTACCGCACCGGATTCGTGCTTGGTATTATTGTAGAAGACAAAGTCTGTGTCTTTTGCTACCTTACCATCGTCTTTCAGCATGAAAGCAGCTGCATCTAGATCGAAATCAGCTCCACCATCATACTTATTAACGTCCCAACCAAGTCCGACGAGCACTTTCGTCAACCCTGGATTGCCCTTAGTCAGGTCTATCTTCTGGCCCTTGGATAAATTAACAGACATGGAATCTCCTCCTTTATGTCATGTATGTCATGGAATTATATGGTGATATTATTCT
Organism: Mitsuokella sp. UBA4253; assembly: GCF_002395285.1. Taxonomy (NCBI): domain Bacteria; kingdom Bacillati; phylum Bacillota; class Negativicutes; order Selenomonadales; family Selenomonadaceae; genus Mitsuokella; species Mitsuokella sp. UBA4253. Next base: position 47,271 of record NZ_DGWR01000008.1, read on the forward strand.
ATATGCTGCTCTTATGTATTTCACCTATTACTCAGTTATATTGTACTCATTTAACGTATAATAATCTTGCGAATCATGTCTACAGGTATGATTGTCAATGCTGTCACTATGACAAATCCCCATTCTGAAGCAACCAATCCATAGCAGCTCAACACCTCACCGCCAAGATAAGTCATTATCACCTGCACTATGACGATAAGGCCCATGACCTGAATGAAGCCAGGGTTACGTCCTACATTTGCCAGCAGATTCAACCCATTTGTTCGAACATTGAAAGCATTGCATACTGCAATCAGAATAAAGAACGAAAAATAGCCTGTCAACAGATATTTATTAAACATATCATCTGGGTCAGGACGGAAGAATCCAGATGCAAATGATGTCATTATGTACACAAGGCTTAGCGCAAATGTCCACGTCGCACCTGTTAATATCTGCGTCCACATGGGCTTGCTTATAATATTTTCGTCACGACGTTTTGGTTTCTCCCGCATGTATTCGGCTAGAGCCGGCTCACCACCAAGTGCTAAGGCCGCCAATGTATCCATTACGAGGTTCACCCACAGCATCTGCGTGATGGTCAACGGTGGCTGGAAGCCAAGTAAAGGGGCAACAAACGAAATACCTACCGCAGCAACGTTGATTGTGAGCTGGAATACTACGAATTTACGGATGTTGTTGTATATGGTGCGTCCGTAAAGTACCGCTCTTTCAATAGATTTAAAATTATCGTCGAGGATGACTATCTCGCTGGCTTCCTTCGCCACTTCAGTGCCACCACCCATTGCAAAGCCGACATCAGCCTGCTTGAGAGCTGGCGAGTCATTCACTCCATCCCCCGTCATGCCAACAACAAGATTCAGAGATTTAGCTATACGCACAAGACGGCTCTTATCACTCGGCAGGGCACGTGCGACCACGCGTAACCGCGGCAGTATCCCCACTATTTCCTCGTCACTCTTAGCCGCTAGCTCATCTGAGGTTATAACTACATCATCTGCAGATTTTACGAGACCACACTCCTTGGCGATAGCTGCAGCAGTCTCGCGTCGATCACCGGTAATCATAACAACCTGTACACCTGCCCGTCGTACTTCCTCTAGCGCAGTTATTGACTCAGGTCTAACCTCATCGCGAATACCAACAACACCGACCAGCGTCCATTCACCGTCCGGCAGACTACCTTTTTCCAATGGAGCCGATGTCGTAGCCACAGCCAGCAGACGAATAGCCCTACCGGCCAACTCATCGAGCTTGGCATTAAGCATGTCTGTTATAAGCGGCTGGACATGACCTGTCTCGTCATAGTACGTTGTGCATCGATCTATAATACGCTCAGGTGCGCCCTTTATGAGAGTCAGATTATCACGTCCTCGTATCTGTGCAGCTGAATATTTATTCGTGCTATTGAAGAGAACCGTATCAACCACTTCATCACCCGGCTCATCAGGCAAATCGCGAATAAAACTCAACAAAGCTCTGTCAGTACCATTACCGCCAACGATCTGCCCGTCTGCGGTAACAACAGCGGCCGTATTCTGGCGTATGCTGAGTGATACCAGTCTGCCCAGTTCCGCCGACAGATCAGTCGTCGCTTTATGGGTCCTTCCCTGTCCATCCAAGAAGGTCACTACCTCGAGCTGCCCTTTAGTGATTGTACCGGTCTTATCGCTGAAAAGTATATTAAGGCTGCCTGCCGTTTCTATTCCACTCAGCTTGCGAACTAGAACATTCTCTTTCAACATCTTGCCCATGTTCTGAGCGGATACGATTGCAATCATCAGCGGCAACCCCTCTGGCACTGCCACGACTATTATGATGACAGCTAGCATCACTGCCTCTATAAGATCATGACCTACAATCATCCAGTTCGAGCAATATGCATTAATAGCTGCAATATCAAAGCCATTCTGAATCACGATGCGCTGGAACATATAAGCAATGGCTATGAGTGTACCGCCATAGTAGCCGAACTTGCTGATATCATCAGCCAGCTTTCCAAGTTTCAACTTCAACGGCGTATCGCGTTCCTCATCTGTCTGCAATTCACCAGCAATACGGCCATACTCAGATTCATCGCCTACGATTGTGACCCGCATGACTGCATTACCTGCTGCCACGATAGCACCACGATAGACGCTATGAGAATCCAGTAGATTACGCTGCTGATCTGCGTCACTATCCGATAGTGCCGTTTTCTCTATCTCCTCCGACTCGCCATTCAGTACGGACTGGTCGACCTGGATGTGCCCTTGAATGATTACACCATCAGCTGGAATCTTATCTCCCGTCTGAAGTAGTACACAATCGCCAACGACTATATCATCTATAGCAATCTCACTGATATTACCGCTGCGATATACCTTGCATAAAATACGCGAGGCATCGGCCTGAAGGCTCTGAAAAGCATTTTCATTGCGGTATTCCGAAAATGTCGACACCAGCGTAGCAATCAAGACTGCCATGGCTATGCCAACTGACTCATACCATTTAGCCTGCCCCATGAATGCAAACACTACATTGATAATCAAAGCCACACAGAGAATCTTGATGATTGGATCATTAAAATTATCCCACAGCTTGTCCCAGAAACTCTCCGTTGCGTGTTCAGTCAACCGATTGTCTCCATGAAGACGTCTGGATTCAGCAACTTCTTGTTCGCTAAGCCCTTCAATATTCATATCTTCACCTCTTAGAATTGTAATATGTTTCAAATCACTCTATCAGAAAACTTTATCTTTAGTATACAATATTTGTCCCCCCCCGCAAGACATTTATATTTTTATTATTGTACACTTATAGAACAACTCACGCTTGGCATCTCCTATTTGAGAATGATCATGCCATTGACGTCGAGGAAAATTGACTCCTGCTGCAGTGCCTTCAGAATCATGGCACACACTCTCTCGGCCAAAAATTTGACAGATAGATGTATCCTTGACAAGCTCTGTTACCAAAAGCACAAGAACAGCTATTCAACAACGCTTTTGTCTGCTTTGACTGAAACAATCGGTACAGGCAGCGCATCGATGGGGTCTCTCCCAAAAGCCAGCTGGGCCATCAGAGTGTCAGTCTTATCGCAGAGCAAAACAGTAAAGAAAAAAAGTCCGGACACCACCAAAAGGCGTCCGGACTTTTCATTCGCATCCAGCTCTGTTCTAAGCAGAAGTGCTATATCAGCTATTCTCTAAGAGAAAATACTGGCCTTGTTGCACTCAGCTCGTAAATTCATCAAAGCAAAAAGCCTGAAACTTCTCGTCACAGCGGGAAGTTTCAGGCTTTCTCATTTGTAAAGTTTTATCAAGCGGAAATCACTGCTCGATCGGCTTCATCGTCGGGAACAGCAAGACGTCACGGATGGACGGCGCATCCGTCAGCAGCATGACGAGTCGGTCGATGCCGATGCCGACGCCGCCCGTTGGCGGCAGGCCGTACTCCATGGCCGTGATGTAGTCGCGGTCCATGACATGCGCCTCATCGTCGCCAGCCTCGCGCTGCTTGAGCTGGTCGAGGAAGCGGCCTTCCTGGTCGATCGGGTCGTTGAGCTCCGTGAAGCCATTGGCCAGCTCGCGGCCGTAGATGAAGAACTCGAAGCGGTCGGTGATGCGCGGGTCTTCCGGATTGCGCTTCGCGAGCGGCGAGATCTCCGTCGGATGGCCCGTGATGAACGTCGGCTGCATCAGTGTCTCCTCTACCTTTTCCTCGAAGGCCTGGTTGAGGATGCCGCCGATGCCGTGGCGCGGCTCGTACGGGACGCCGATCTCGTCAGCCATCTTGCGGGCCTCTTCGACGGTCTTGCAAGAGAGGAAATCCTTACCCGTCGCCTCTTTGACGGCATCGTTCATGCTGATGCGCTTGACCTTCGAGAGATCGATCTCGACGCCCTGGTAATTGATGACCGGCGTGCCGAGAACGCTCTTGGCGGCATTGACGACAATGCCTTCCGTGATGTCCATCATGTCCGTGTAGTCAGCGTACGCCTGGTAGAACTCGATCGTCGTGAACTCCGGGTTGTGGCGGACATCCATGCCCTCGTTGCGGAAGACGCGACCCATCTCGTAGACGCGGTCGAAACCGCCGATGACGAGGCGCTTGAGGTTGAGCTCCGTCGCGATGCGCAGGTAGAGGTCGATGTCGAGTGCATTGTGGTGCGTGACGAACGGGCGCGCTGCTGCGCCGCCGGCGATCGTCGAAAGTACCGGCGTCTCGACCTCGAGGTAATCGCGATCATCGAGGTACGTGCGGATGGACTGGATGATCTTCGTGCGCTTGCGGAAGGTGTCGCGGACCTCCGGGTTCATGATGAGGTCGAGGTAGCGCTGGCGGTAACGGATGTCGACGTCCTGCAGGCCGTGGAACTTCTCCGGCAACGGGCGCAGCGACTTCGAGAGCAGGTCGAAGTCCTCGACGCGGACCGTCACCTCGCCGCGGTGCGTCTTGAAGACGATGCCGCGGATGCCGACGATGTCGCCGATATCGAGCTTCTTGAACTGGTTCTTGTACTTGTCCTCGCCGAGCACATCGATCTTGAAGTAGACCTGGATGTTGCCCGTGCGGTCGTTGAGCGTGCAGAACGACGCCTTGCCATGGCCGCGGATGGCCATGAGACGGCCGGCGATGCGGACCTCGCCGCCCTCTTCATCGCCTTCAAGATGTGCGTATTTCTCCTTGATTGGCTCTGCATAATCCGTGACTTCGTAACGATGGCCAAACGGCGGCACGCCCATCGCGCGGAATTCTTCCATCTTTTCGCGGCGGACCTTCATCATCTCATTGAGGTCTTCCACAGGAGCCTGCTGCCCCTTCTGCTTCTTATCTGACATACTTTCCATTACTCCAATCTTAGCGATCCGTTGCAATCAGCCCTTGATCTCGAGGATCTCGTACTTGATGATGCCGGCCGGAGCGTGCACGTCGATGACACTGCCGCTCTTCTGTCCGAGAAGTGCCTGGCCGAGCGGAGATTCATTCGAGATCTTGCCCTCGTCCGGATCCGCCTCGGTCGAACCGACGAGCATGAAGGTCTCCTCATCGCCGAACTCGATGTCCTTGACCGTGACCTTGCTGCCCATCTGGACGATGTCGCCGGCACCAGCCTTGATGATGTGCGAGTTGCGGATCTTGGCCGTGAGGTCCTGGATCTCGCCCTCGAGGAATGCCTGCTCGTTCTTGGCATCGTCGTACTCCGAGTTCTCGGAGAGGTCGCCCAGTGCGATGGCGGCCTTCAGGCGCTCTGCAATCTCGATGCGCTTGACGCTCTTGAGGTAGTTGAGCTTTTCTACGAGTTTATTATAGCCTTCTTCGGTCAGCATGACCTGTTTATCTGCCATGATAAAACGCCCCTTTATGTTTCAGTTTAACTTATTTATTATAATTTCTTTTCTCAGCTGTGTCAATCAAGGCAAGCTTCGCCGCGCGCGTCATCTTCTTGATGGCGGCCTCGCGCGAAAGTGCCTCTCCCTTCGTCGCGAAGGACTCGAAGTAGACGAGATGGACCGGGCGGTGCGAGCGCGTGTACTTCGCGCCGCGCCCTGCATTGTGCGCCTTGACGCGCCCCGCTAGGTCATTCGTCCAGCCCGTGTAGAGGCTGCCGTCCGCACATTCGAGGATGTAGGTGTAGGCCTCTGCCATCACTCCGGATACTTGATCTCGATGGTCTTGATGACAACGTCCTCGAGCGGGCGGTCGGCCATGTCTGTCTCCGAATGGCCGATGCGGCGCACGACATCCATACCTTCCTTGACCTTGCCGAAGATCGTGTGATGGCCGTTGAGCCACGGCGTTTTATCGAGTGTGATGAAGAACTGGCTGCCGCCCGTGTGCGGCATGCCCGTGTTGGCCATCGCGAGGATGCCCTCACCGTCGAAGCGCAGATCGTCGAGGAACTCATCCTCAATCGTGTAGCCCGGGCCGCCCATGCCCGTGCCCTCCGGATCGCCGCCCTGGATCATGAAGCCGTCGATGACGCGGTGGAAGATGACGCCATCGTAGAAGCCTTTCTCGGCGAGGTCGATGAAGTTCTCCGTCGTGATTGGCGTCTGGTCCTCAAAGAGCTCCACGCTGAAGTTGCCGAGGTTCGTCTCAAATACTGCAATGCGATTTACCATTTTCTTATCTCCTCCATGAACATCTTTGACGGTCTGGCCGTCTTGAATGCTTGTTGTTTTCTCACTGCCGGATGCGGCAAGGCAACTGCCCGTCATCACGAGCATGGCGAGCAGCAGCAAGAACACCTTCTTCATTTTACCTTATATCCTCCTATGTTTTCAATAGTCGACCGTCAGTCTGCAAGGAATTGGCCATCTTTGAGGCAGGCCCTCTCGCCCGGCGTGCGCGGCGACCAGACGGGAATGGAACGGCCTGCTCCGAAAAAGCCCTCTGGCGGCTGCCAGGCTGGATAGCCGACGGAGTGCATCGTGACGAGCGCGCGCACCTCCGTCTCGGCGCAGAACACCTTTGCGCCCTTGTCGATGCTCGGGCCCAGGCGGCCGTCGACGGGGAAGAAGGCCAGATCCGCCTCTAGCCCCTTGAGCTTCTTCATCTGCTTGCGGAAGGCGTTCTCGGCGAGCTTCCGCTGCTCCTGGGGCTCGCCCGTCCAGTCCCACCAGTTGAAGTCACCGGCATGGAAGAGCGTCACACCCTCGTCCTTGAGCACGACGCGGAACGATGTGCCGATATCTGTCGAGTCGAAGGACGCCACGGCGATGTGCTCGTCCTGCCAGGATGCGTACGTCTTGAGGAAGACGAGCTTCGCCTGGTCAAAGCTGCTGAGGCCCTTTGTGCAGCGGATGTCATCGCTGAGGATGTAGCGTTCTGTCTTTGCCTCGTAAGTGCAGATGTGCGCATCGAAGTGGTCGAAGTGGCCGTGCGACGCGAAGAAGTAGAGGTGGTCAAAATCCGCCGCTTCGACGGCTGCATCGACGGCTCCCGCCGGGTCCTTGAAGTCATCGAATACGAGCAGTGTGCGGCCGACGCTCACGAGAAAGCCGCTGTTCAGCAGGTAGGTGATCTCAATCATGTGGATTCTTCCTTTCTTTTGGTAGAGGCTCAGCGCTCATCGTGCCATTTCAGATGCTCCGGATGCTCTAGCTGTACCTTGTCCTTGTTGATGAAGCGCCGGAAGGCGATGCCGGGCTCACTGAAGCCGCGGCCCATGACTTCATTTGCCGACATGATGATCATGAAGGCGTGCGGGTCGACCGCGTGTGCAATCAGCTTGATCTTGCTGACCTGCGTGAGCTTGACGACGACGAAGACGACATTGCGCTCCTTGCGCGTGAAGGCCCCCTGCCCGTGCAGAAATGTCACGCCGCGGCCGACTTCCATGATGCCGTCCGCGATCTGCTGCGCGCGGTCCGAGACGATCAGGACGGCCTTGCGGCTGTTGAAGCCAGCGATGACCTTGTCGGTGACCATCGCATTCATGTACATGCAGATCAAAGTGAACATCGCCGGAGCAACGCCGAAAAGGAAAGCCGCCACGCACATGATCATGCAGTTGAAGGCGAAGATGACGCCGCCCATGTTGAGCGAGTAGTACTTCTTGGCGATGGCGCCGACGATGTCGAAGCCGCCCGTACTGCCGTTCATGCGGAAGACAATGCCGTAGCCAATGCCGTTGAATACGCCGCCGAAGATGGCCGCGAGCATGATGTCGTTGACCGGCGCGTAGGCATTGAGAAAGCGCGTGAGATCGAGGCACAGCGAGAAGATGCCCGTGCCGATGATGACATCGACCGTGTAGCCGTGCCCGAGCGTCTTCCAGGCTGCCATGAGCAGCGGGATGTTGTAGAGGAAGGTCTGCAGGCCGATGGGCAGCTGCGCCAGGTAGTAGACGATGATCGCGATGCCCGTCGCGCCGCCCGTCAGGAGATGGGAAGGCACGAGGAAGAGGTTGATGGAGCAGCTCGCGATCAGGCAGCCCACGGTGATGCCGAGATAGCGCAGCAGGCGGTGGCGCATCATCTTGAGGTGAATCATGGCCGTACCTCCTTGAGGACGGGCGGCTCTGCCTTCCCGAGTGCGGAGGTGTCGATTTCCTTCTCGGCAAAGCGCGGTTCGAGTTCCCCTTCTTCCGCATCGTCTTCAAGCGCCCGCTTTTCCGCTTCCTCATCGGTCAGCGGCAGAGACGTGATGCGCATCGACGTCAGATACCCATCCTGCGCATCGATGCCCAGTAGGAGATGGTCGTGCGGATGGCCCTCGCGCGTGTAGATGTAGTACGCCGCCCCGTCGAGACGCTGGCGCTCTGTCTTGCCGTACGTCTTCTGGATCCAGTACGAAGTCGCGCCGAGCCGGATGCCGTTCCTCGCCTCGTAGCGGTCGTTCTTGATGAGGAAGTCGACGACGTGGCCACTCTTGTCGACGGCGGCCTCGTAGTGGTCCTTGTAGACGTAGACCTTGACCATCACGCCCTGGCGTATCTCCGTCCGGTCAAAGAGCGGCTCCCCCCACGCTTTGAAAAGCTCCGCTTCGCTCGCGCCGAGCATGGCGCCGCGGCAGGAAAAATCCGCATCCCGAAGCCCAGCTGCCTCTGAGCGCCCCGCTGGCAGGCAGAGTGCCGCCAAGACCAGCACGAGCGCTGTGAAGATGACTAGAGTCCTCTGCATCATCCCATCTCCTTTCTGTCTCCTATGCGTCAAAAAGCGAAATTGCCCTCATGGAATACCTGCACCTCCGTGCCGTCACGGCGCGTGCCGACAATCTCGAGGTCGCGGCTGCCGACCATGAAGTCCTCGTGCATCAGCGAGTCGTTGACGCCGTGCTGCAGGAGCGTCACGCTGTCCATCTTCTCGCCGTCCTTGAGGCAGGTCGGATATGCCTTGCCGAGCGCCAGATGACAGGCAGCGTTCTCGTCGAACAAGGTGTTGTAGAAGAGCACGCCGCTCTTCGAGATAGGCGAGTCATACGGCACGAGCGCCACTTCGCCGAGGAAGTGCGAGCCCTCGTCCGTCTCGATCAGCCCCCTGAGGATCTCCTCGCCCTTCTTCGCGGCGAAGTCTGTGACGCGGCCATTCTCGAAGCGCAGCCAGAAGTCCTCGATGAGATTGCCGTTGAAGTTCAATGGCTTCGTCGCGTAGACAATGCCGTTGACACCGTCGCGCTTCGGCAGCGTGTAGACCTCTTCCGTCGGCATGTTTGCGGCAAACACCGTGCCAAGCTCCGACTTCTCGGCGCCCCCCGCCCAGATATGACCCTCCGGCAGTTCGATAGTCAGGTCCGTGCCGAGACGATTCGTGTAGTGGAGCTTCTGGAAGTCATTCGCGTTGAGGAAATCGGCCGCCCTGTGCAGGAAGGCGATGTGATCCTGCCAGTCCTTGACGGTGTCGATGCCCTCGCCGACGCGCACCGTCTGGAAGATCTCCTGCCAGAGGCGTGCGACGGCCTTATCCTCTGCAAGCCCTGGGAAGACCTTCTTCGCCCAGCCTTTCGTCGGCACGGAGACGACACACCAGGTGTTGCGGTTGTTCATCAGGCGCTCCCTGTATTCCATGAGCGCCGCACCTGCCGCCTGATTGGCCAGCTTGAGTTTCTCCGGGTCAATGTCGCAAAAGATCTCCGGGTCACGGGCCGCGATGGAAACGAAGGCCGCTCCCTGCGCCGCGTAGTCTTCGTAGAAGGCACGCCGCCATTCGGGAAATTCTGTAAAAAGAGCCATCTTCCCCTCCTGATAGCGGATGTGCGCGAGCTGCTCATCGTTCCAGCTCACGACGACATCGTGGGCGCCCGCTGCAAAGGCCTCCTTGGCAATGGCGCGAGCAAACTCTGCGCACTCGATTGGCGCATTGATGACGAGGATCTGTTCGCGCTGCAGATTGACGCCGACACGCACGACGAGACGTGCATAATTGTGCAGTAAATTCATATTCATGCCTTTCCCCCTGTCTGACTCTATCCTTACAAGCAATCGGTATCAAAGAGCAGCGTGACCGGGCCGTCATTGACAGAAGCCACCTTCATATCCGCGCCGAATTCACCGTGCTCCACCCGGAAGCCCTTCGCGCGCAAATTCTCCATGAAGCGCTCGTAGAGCGGCTCCGCAAGCTCCGGCTTGGCCGCGTGCGAGAATCCCGGGCGGCGCTTCTTGAGGTCAGCGTAAAGCGTGAACTGCGAGATGACGAGGAAGGCCCCGCCCACCTGGTCGATGCTCAAGTTCATCTTGCCCGCCTCATCCGAGAAGACGCGCACATGGGCGATCTTCTCGGCCAGCCGGTCGCAGGCCGCCTCATCATCCTCAGGGCCAACGCCGAGCAGGACGAGAAAGCCCTGTCCTATGGCACCGCACACCTTGCCCTCGATCTCAACGGATGCCTGCTGCACCCTTGTCACAACTGCTTTCATTCTCATTCCTCCATATAGGGCTTCACGAAATTCCGGATGGTCCGGAAGTACGTCTGCTGATCTGCCTGACTCGCCGCCGCGTGCACGGCCCCCGGTATCATCAGCAGTTCCTTTTTCGGCGCATTAGCCGCCGCGTAGAGCTGCTCCGCCATGTTCGGTGGCACGAGCGTGTCCTTCGTGCCGTGGATGAAGAGGATTGGCACACGGGCATGGCGCACAGCATCAATCGGCGCCGCATCGTGCAGGTTGAAACCCGCCACCTTCTCGCAGCGCCAGTTCAGGAGATTCATGGCCGGGAAGGCGGGCAGGCCGAACGAGTTCTCCATCTGCATGGCGATGAGCTCATCCGCATTCGTGTAGCCGCAGTCCTCCACCGCCGCGACGACTTCCGGCGGCAGATCCTCGCGGCCCGCGGCCATCATGACCGTCGCCGCCCCCATCGAGACGCCGTGCAGCACGATCTTGGCCTGCGGATAGAGCTCAGCGACCTTCTTCGCCCAGAGCACGATGTCCTCGCTCTCGCGGTAGCCGAGCGTCAGATAGCGCCCGCCGCTGAGCCCCGAGGCCCGCAGGTCCGGCGTCAGCACGTGGTAGCCCATCGATAGGTAATGCTCCGCGATGTAGTAGGAATTCTGCTGCGTGCAGCCGTAGCCGTGCGCGACGATGACCCACTTGTCCGTCGCGCGCTCCGGCTTGAAATGCGTCGCCGCGAGGTAGATGCCGTCCTCCGACTCGATGTTCCAGTTCTCCGAAGCGTAGTTCGGCTTGTCGAAATGGCGCGCCTCCGGCGGCATCAGCAACGCATAGGCCCGCGGGGGCTCCTGCGGGTTCTCCGCCGTCCCGCGCTCCAGGCCGAAGTGCACACAGTAATTGCCAATAAAATATCCCGCCTCGATGACAAGCGCCGCCGTCACGATGACTGCCGTCAAGAGGCAGGATATGAGGATCTTCTTCATAAAAGCGCCAAGAACCACCTTTCTGCTCTGCCAAAATGTGCTTCTATTATATCATCATTATCGGGAAAAAAGATGGCATCTGCCAAAATTTTTCCCCCGTCTCCCTGCTGTCCTGCCGGCCGTATCCGGAACGAGGTCCGCATTCTGTATCAGTCCCGCATAGGAAATCAGCGCGAGAAGGGCGAATACGTCAACGTCAAGAAAAAGACACACAGGAGGTATTCACATATGGCAGAAAAACAGAAGGCCTGGTGGAAAGAGGCCGTCATCTATCAGATCTATCCGCGCAGCTTCCAGGATTCGAACGGCGACGGCATCGGCGACTTGCTGGGCATCACGCGCCGCATCCCGTATCTCAAGAAACTCGGCATCGATGTCATCTGGCTCTCCCCGATCTACCAGTCGCCCAACGACGACAATGGCTACGACATCTCCGACTACCGCGCCATCATGAAGGACTTCGGCACGATGGCCGACTTCGACACGCTGCTGAAGACGGCACATGAGGCGGGCATCAAGCTCGTCATGGACCTCGTCGTCAACCACACGTCTGACGAGCACGCCTGGTTCATCGAGAGTCGCAAGTCCCGCACGAACCCGTACCGCGACTTCTACATCTGGAAGGACGGACGAGACGGCAAGGAACCGAACAACTGGGAGTCGTACTTCAGCGGCCCGGCCTGGCAGTACGATGCGGCGACGGACCAGTACTACCTGCACTGCTTCTCCAAGAAGCAGCCGGACCTCAACTGGGAGAACACGAAGGTGCGCGATGCCGTCTTCGACATGATGACCTGGTGGTGCGAGAAGGGCATCGACGGTTTCCGCATGGATGTCATCTCGATGATTTCCAAGGACCAGTCCTTCCCGGACGGTCCCCTCAAGGCAGACGGCTACGGCGACCTCTCGCCGCACGTCTGCAACGGGCCGCGCGTCCACGAGTACCTGCAGGAAATGAACGATCGCGTGCTCTCGCATTACGACCTGCTGACCGTCGGCGAGGCAGCGGGCGTCACGATCGACGAGGCCAAGAAGTACGCCCGCAGCGACGGCAAGGAACTCGGCATGGTCTTCCAGTTTGAGCACGTCGGCCCGGAAAACGGCAAGGGCAGCATCATCGACAAGTGGACGACGGGCAAACCGCAGATGCCGGATGTCCGCGCCATCCTCAACAAGTGGCAGCTGGAGCTTGAGGGCAAGGCCTGGAACTCGCTCTACCTCGACAATCACGACCAGCCGCGCTGCGTTTCGATGTTCGGCAACGACAGCCCCGAGTGGCGCGTGCTCTCCGCCAAGATGCTCGCGACTTGCCTGCACATGCAGAAGGGCACGCCCTACATCTACCAGGGCGAAGAGCTCGGCATGACGAACACGACGTTCCACTCGCTCGCTGACTGCCAGGACCTCGAGGAGATCAACGCCTGGCACCAGTACGTCGACGAGCAGAAGAAGGTCACGCCCGAGACGATGCTCGCGTGCTTCAACACAGTCGCCCGCGACAATGCGCGCACACCAATGCAGTGGGATGCCAGCGACAATGCCGGCTTTACCGACGGCACGCCGTGGCTCGCCGTCAATCCGAACTACAAGACGATCAACGCCGAGGCCGCGCTCAAGGATCCCGATTCCACCTTCTACTACTACCAGAAGCTCATCCGCCTGCGCCACGCCTACCCGATCATCGTCTACGGCACCTTCGAGCCCCTCTTGGAGGAAGACCCGTGCGTCTATGCCTTTGCACGTCACCTGGACAATGAGACGCTCCGCGTCGCCTGCAACTGGACCGATAAGGAAGTCCCCTGCACGCTGTTTGAAGGGCTCGAGGGCGAGACGCTGATCTCCAACTACGAGCAGCACAAGGCGGACTGCCTGCAGCCGTATGAAGCGCGCGTGCTCCTGACGAGAGACGCCCGATGACCAGCTGGACCTCTCAATCACTCGAACACACAAAAATCCGGACCAATCGCTTGGCCCGGATTTTCTTTTGATATACGTATGTACTTACGGTTATTACTTGCCTGCCTTCATGCGGTTGATGGCGCTGATCAAGGCCTGGATGGATGCCGTGATGATATCCGTGTCCATGCCGGCGCCCCAGGTGATGTGGCCGTCGTCGTTCGTGATGCCGATGTAGGCCATCGCGCGGCTATTCTGGCCGATCTCCAGCGCATGCTCGCTGTACGTCAGATCCTTGTAGGCGATGTCGAGGTTTGCCTGCAGCGCATTGGAGACGGCATCGAGGCGGCCGTTGCCGCGTGCGAGGAAGGTCTTCGGCTCGCCGTTGACAAAGATATCGACCGTGCCCTTGCGCGTGCCGTCCGGCTCCTTCTGGAGCAGGAAGTCATGGAGCTTGTACGGCGTATCGACGTTGACGTACTCATCCTGGAAGATCTGGTAGATCTCATCCGGCATGAGTTCCTTGTGCTTGTGGTCGGAAACGCCTTTGACGCAGTAACCGAAGTCCTCGCGCATCTTCTTCGGCATGTCGATGCCGTATTTCTGCTCCATGATGAAGCCGACGCCGCCCTTGCCGGACTGGCTGTTGATGCGGATGACGTCGCCGTCGTACTCGCGGCCGACATCCTTCGGGTCGATGTAGAGGTACGGCAGTGTCCACTTTTCCGGATTCTTCTCTTCCTTCCAGTGCATGCCCTTCGCGATGGCATCCTGATGGGAGCCGGAGAAGGCGGCGAAGACGAGGTCGCCGGCGTACGGCTGGCGCGGCGAGACGTGCATGCGCGTGACGCGCTCGTACATCTCGACGAGTTCCGGCATATTCGAGAAGTCGAGCTGCGGATCGACGCCGAGGGCGAACATGTTCATGGCAACCGTGATGATGTCGACGTTGCCCGTGCGCTCGCCGTTGCCGAACAGCGTGCCCTCGATGCGGTCCGCACCGGCCAGCATGCCCATCTCGGCATCAGCTACGCCGCAGCCGCGGTCATTGTGCGGATGGAGCGAGAGCACGACATTGTCGCGGTACTTGAGGTGCTTGTTCATGTAGGCGACCTGCGTCGCGAAGACGTGCGGCATGCTCATCTCGATGGTCGCCGGCAGGTTGATGATGGCCTTGCGGTCAGCCGTCGGTTTCCAGACATCGAGGACGGCATTGCAGACCTCAAGTGCGTACTCCGGCTCCGTGCCCGTGAAGGACTCCGGCGAATACTCGAAGCGGTAGTTCGCACCGGCCTCTTCCGTGAGTTCCTGCAGGAGCTTTGCACCATCGACAGCCATCTGCTTGATCTGTTCCTTGTTCTTGCGGAAGACCTGCTGGCGCTGTGCAACAGAAGTCGAGTTGTAGACGTGGACGATGGCGTTCTTGACACCCTTGAGGGCATCGAACGTCTTGCGGATGATGTGCTCGCGTGCCTGCGTGAGGACCTGTACCGTCACATCGTCTGGAATCAGGTCTTCCTCTACGAGGCGGCGCAGGAACTCGAACTCCGTTTCCGATGCAGCCGGGAAGCCGATCTCGATTTCCTTGAAGCCGACTTTGAGGAGCATCTTGTAGAATTCCATCTTCTCGTCAAGGCTCATCGGGATGACGAGCGACTGGTTGCCATCGCGAAGGTCAACGCTGCACCAGATTGGCGCATGGTCTGGGGCATCCTTCTTCGCCCACTCCAGGTCAATCTCCGGCGGCATGAAATAACCTTTGCTGTACTTCTGATAATTCATCATTTGACAAAACCTCCCCAAATAGAAAAGCCCCCCGTCTCATGAGACGAAGGGCTGTACCTGCGTGTTACCACTCAAATTCATACTCCTTGCGGAGTACCTCTACGGATTCTAGCAAATCCTCCTGCTGTAACGGTCAGGCTCCGTCCCTGCCTAATCATGCACTCACTGCATACAATCGTGTACGCCGATGCACTTTCAGCGAGCTGCTTCAAGGTGAGTTCCAGATCCTTTCCCGACTGCCTCGCACCAGACGGCAGCTCTCTGATCGTTCGGGGGTCCTTACTATTCCTCTTCAACGCATTTCCCTGTGTTGGGTACTAGAATAGCACAGGAGAAACTGTTTTGCAAGCATTTTTTGTAAATCTGTAAACTTTTTTACAGGTCTGCGCTCATTTTTTCTCTTCTGGCTCGCGCAGCGTCTTCTTGGCCTGGCTGAGCTTCTTCTCGACCTCGCGCTGCTGGCGCTTCTGCTCCTTGTGCGCCTCATAGCGGCGGCGGCCTTCCTCAAAGGCCTTTCTCGCCTCTTCCGTGTCGATGATGAGCGGCGGCACAGCCTTCGGGCGCGAATTGCGGTCGAGAGCGACCATCGTGAAGTAGGCTGTCAGCGCGCGCTGCGGCTTGCCCTCCTGATCGAGATCCTCTACATCGACGTTTACCGTGACTTCCATCGAGCTGTGGCCGACGAAGACAATCTCTGCCGTGCAGGTGACGAGGTCGCCGACGAGGATCGGCAGGTGGAACTCGAGCTCGTCCACGCGAGCCGTAACGACATTGCAGCGCGCGTACTTGCGCGTCACGGCATAAGCCGCCGAGTCCATCATCTTCATGATATCGCCGCCGTAGATGTTGCCGCTCGGGTTCGTCTGGTTCGGCATCATGACCTGGCTGATTATGAGTTTATTCTGTGCCATGGAAAAACCTCCTGATCTATCGATGCAGAGCACGCGCTCCGCTCATGTTATAGAAATGATATACGGACATATTGCCTATAGGATACAGGACTAGGATATAGGATTCACACGGGAAATACCGTGACTGACTCACAAAACCGCGCGCACCTCACTTGATGAAGCGGTCAATAGCCCGGTTGAGCTGGTCCAATGCCTCTTGGTCGTTGTCGCGCACGGCATCGACGATGCAGTGCTCGAGATGGTCCTTGAGGATGATGCGGCTGACGCCCTTGATGGCGCTGTCGACCGCCGAGAGCTGCACGAGCACCTCGCTGCAGTCGCGCCCGTCCTCGATCATGTGCTTGATGGATTCGAGGTGGCCGATGAGCCGCGCCATGCGGTTGAGCACCGCCTTCGTCTGCGTGTGGCTGTGCTGATGGCCGTGCGCGCCATGTGTATGGTGGAGCACCGTGCCATCGGCCAGCACATGGATATGTTCCGTATGTCCATCCTGTCCATGATGTCCATTGTCCTGATTTCGATTGTTCTCGTTCATTCGCTTCAGTATCACCTGCCTGGTATTCTCGTTGCAAAGGACTATTGTCTATATTCGTGTTTTACTTCTGTTTTTCCTTCTTTCCCGCAATAAAAAAATCTCCTCATCAAGAGGAGATCTTTTTATGGTCAGCGGGGAAATCAGTCAACCGAGAGGGTCACCGTCTCACCGTTGATGTTCCACTCTTTCTCGTGGCCGGACGTCGTGCCGTACGTGACTTCGTCAGCGAGCGTGATGTCCTTGAGGAAGCTCTCGTTCTTCTTGACGAGGTTCTCGAGCTTCTCGTTGCCCTTGAGGCCGACCTTGATGTGATCCGTGACCTCATAGCCATTTTCCTTGCGCATCGTCTGGACCTTGCTGATGATCTCGCGGACAAAGCCCTCTTCGAGCAGCTCTTTGCTGAGCGTCGTCTCCAGCGCAATCGTCACGCCGTTGTAGCGCTGGCAGTTGAAGCCCTCCGTCTGGGCCATCGTGACCTCGACGTCTTCCGGCAGCAGCGTGACATCGCCGTCCGGCAGTGCGACGACGAGCTTGCCCGTCGTGTCGAGTTCTTCCTTGGCCTTGTGGCCGTTGACGGCCTTCAGGGCCTTCTGGATGGCACCCATCTTCTTGCCGACCTTCGGTCCGAGGACGCGGAACTGCGGCTTGAAGCTGTACGTCAGGTAGGCCTCCATGTCATCCTTGAAGACGACTTCCTTGACATTGAGCTCTTCTTCGACGATCTCC
This sequence comes from Mitsuokella sp. UBA4253, assembly GCF_002395285.1. Taxonomy (NCBI): domain Bacteria; kingdom Bacillati; phylum Bacillota; class Negativicutes; order Selenomonadales; family Selenomonadaceae; genus Mitsuokella; species Mitsuokella sp. UBA4253. The sequence goes on from NZ_DGWR01000008.1 coordinate 64,421, forward strand.
TTGTAGAAGTCCGGCAGCACGACAGGCGCCTTGACGTACATCTTGCCGATTGGCTGGCGGTTCTTGATGTTGGCCTCATTGCGCGCAGCGCGGCCGAGCACGACAATCTCGAGGACCTCGCCCATGTTCTTCTCGAGGTCTTTGTCGATATGTGCTTCGTTGACCTGCGGGAAGTCGCAGAGGTGGACAGACTCCGGAGCCGTCTTGTCGATGCTGCAGACGAGGTTGCGGTAGATGGACTCCGTCATGAACGGGATCATCGGCGCAGCGGCCTTGGCCGTCGTGACGAGTGCCGTGTAGAGCGTCATGTAAGCATTGATCTTGTCCTGCTCCATGCCCTTTGCCCAGAAGCGGCTGCGGCTGCGGCGGACATACCAGTTCGAGAGCTCGTCGACGAACTCCTCGAGTGCCTTGGCCGCTTCCGTCACGCGATAGTTCGTGAGGTCGTAGTCGACATCCTTGACCATCGTGTTGAGGCGCGAGAGGCACCACTTGTCCATGACCGGCAGCTTATCGTAGTCGAGCGTGTACTTCGTCGCATCGAAGTTGTCGATGTTGGCGTAGAGCACGAAGAATGCGTACGTGTTCCAGAGTGTGCCCATGAATTTGCGCTGGCCTTCCTGGACGGCATCGTCGTGGAAGCGGTTCGGCAGCCACGGTGCGCTGTTCTCGTAGAAATACCAGCGGATGGCGTCAGCGCCGTGCTTCTGCAGCGCCTCCATCGGATCGACGGCATTGCCCTTCGACTTCGACATCTTGCGGCCTTCCTTGTCCTGGACATGGCCGAGGACGATGACGTTGCGGTACGGTGCCTTGTGGAAGAGCAGCGTCGAGATGGCGATCAGCGAGTAGAACCAGCCGCGCGTCTGGTCGACTGCCTCCGAGATGAAGTCTGCCGGGAAGCGCTTCTCGAAGATGTCCTTGTTGTCGAACGGATAGTGCCACTGCGCAAACGGCATAGAGCCCGAGTCGAACCAGCAGTCGATGACTTCCTTGACGCGGTGCATCTCCTTGCCGCACTCCGGGCACTTGATCGTGACCTTGTCGATGTACGGGCGGTGCAGCTCGATGTCATCCGGGCAGTTCGAGCTCATGGACTTGAGCTCCTCGATCGAGCCGATGACATGCTGATGACCACATTCGCACTGCCATACCGGCAGCGGCGTGCCCCAGTAACGGTTGCGCGAGAGGCCCCAGTCCTGTACGTGCTCGAGCCAGTTGCCGAAGCGGCCCTCACCGATGGACTTCGGGATCCAGTTGACCGTCTTGTTATTGGCGACAAGCTCATCCTTGACAGCCGTCATCTTGATGAACCAGGTCGGGAACGAATAGTAGAGCAGCGGCGTGTCGCAGCGCCAGCAGTGCGGATAGCTGTGCGTGAATTCCGGTGCCTTGAAGAGCAGGCCCTTCTTCTCGAGATCAGCGAGGATCAGTGGGTCTGCTTTCTTGACGAAGATGCCCGGCCAGTCCGTCTCGGCCGTGAGCTCGCCCTTGCTGTTGACGAGGTTGACAAAGGCGACACCGTATTTCTGGCAGACGCGGTTATCGTCTTCGCCGTATGCCGGAGCCATGTGGACGATGCCCGTGCCGTCTTCCGTCGTGACGTAGTCATCGCAGGTCACGATGAATGCCTTCTTGCCGCGCTGGTTCTTGACCTTCTCGACAGCGAACGGATAGAGCGGCTCGTACTCGCGGAACTCGAGGTCCTTGCCCTTGTATCTCTCGAGCACCTTGCGCTCACCCTCGACGCCCTCAAAGACCGTGTCGACGAGCGCCTCGGCGAGGATGTACTTCTTATCGCCGACCTGCACCTTGACATAGTCGACCGATGGGTTCACGCAGAGCGCCATGTTCGACGGCAGCGTCCACGGCGTCGTCGTCCAGGCGAGGAACGAGCAGTCGTCGTCCTTGGCCTTGAACTCGACCATGGCCGAACGCTCCGTGACATCCTTGTAACCCTGAGCGACTTCGTGTGAGGAGAGCGGTGTGCCGCAGCGCGGGCAGTACGGAACGACCTTGTAGCCTTCATAGAGCAGGCCCTTCTTCCAGATTTCCTTGAGTGCCCACCACTCCGACTCGATGAAGTCGTTCTCATACGTGATGTAGGGGTGCTCCATGTCGGCCCAGAAACCGACGACATCGGAGAACTGCTCCCACATGCCCTTGTACTTCCAGACGGACTCACGGCACTTCTTGACGAACGGCTCGATGCCGTACGCCTCGATCTGCTCCTTGCCGTTGATGCCGACCTGCTTCTCGACTTCGAGCTCGACCGGCAGGCCGTGCGTATCCCAGCCAGCCTTCCTGAGGACCTTCTTGCCCTTCATCGAAGCGAAGCGCGGCAGCATGTCCTTGATGACGCGCGTCAGGACATGGCCGATATGCGGCTTGCCGTTGGCCGTCGGCGGGCCATCATAGAACGTGAAGGTATCGCAGCCCTCACGCTGGTCGATTGCCTTCTGTGCGATGTCGTTTGCTTTCCAGAAATCGCGGATCTCTTTCTCGCGCTCCACGAAATTCAGGTTCGTATCTACTTTCTTATACAAACAGAATGCCTCCTCACATATGAAAAGCCTGCACCCAAATAGGATGCAGGCTCATGATACCTACAGGATAACCACCTATTCATTCCACGCACCACCATGCGCTGTCCCGTAACGGGGGATACCGGCAAAGCCTACTTAATCATTCAGCCCGCTGCTCCGGAGTGATCTTCCCCTGCAGGTACGCACGCCCGGCTCTCACCTCGCCCGGTTCGCTTCCGCTCTCCCCGCAGTCTACTCTCTCCATCGATGCATTTACATGTTGACACGGTTTATTGTACCACAGGGATAGACATATTTCAAATACAAATTGCACCGTGCCGCTTCCCTTCTCAAGCCATCCCGTTTGGGCTATAATGAAGATTGTTTGAGTCATCATGAACGAATCATGACAGAAAGAAAAAGAAAAGGAAGGTATCTTATGCATCAGTATCTTTTCTATATCGGAGACTTCCCGATCCGGGCGTACGGCCTCGTGCTGTCTCTCTCGATCATCCTCGCGACAGGCGTCGGCTACTTCCTCGCCAAGGCAGATGGACGCGGCTACGAGAAACACATCGTCGACCTCGGCATCTACTGCGGCGTCGCGGGACTGCTCGGCGCACGCCTCTGGGACGTTTTCTTCTTCGACTGGGATTACTACAGCCATCATCTGACCGAGTTGCTGAACGTCTGGCAGGGTGGTATGGCTATCCAGGGCGGCGTCTTCCTCGGCGTCTTGACGGGTGTCTGGTACTGCCGCCGCCACCATCTCGACACTGTCCATCTCATGGATGTGCTCGCCCCGGCCATCATCCTCGGCCAGTCGCTCGGCCGCTGTGCCAATCTGCTGAACGGCGATGCCTTTGGGGCGCCGACCGGCACTTCCTTCGGCATCATCTACCCGGTGACGACGCTCGCACATCACACGTACGGCGATCAGCCGCTCTGGCCTGCCGAAGTCTGGGAAGGCCAGCTCGATGTCGTCATCTTCGCCCTGCTGCTTCTCTTCCGCACGACAGAGCATGCGAAAGGACAATGCTTCGCCCTCTACGTCATGCTCTACAGCCTCGCGCGCTTCGGCCTCGAATTCCTGCGCGGCGACTACACCGAGAAGGTATTCGGCCTCGTCACGAGCGCACAGGCCACAAGCATCGCGGCCTTCACCATCGCCGCCATCTTCTTCATCGGCCTGCGGCTATATGAAAAGAAACCGAAAAAAATCAGAACAAATCCTCGCCATAAAGTTTGACGGAACCGAATCCCATCTACTATAATGGAACATGGAATCATAAAAAAACACATGAAGGAGCCGACGAATTCATGAAAATCTTAGCACGTCATCTCACGGTCGATCTCTTCAACTGCAAGAACAGCAAGCTCAAGGACATCGACCAGATCAAAGCCTATACGACAGAACTGCCGGGGCACTTTGCCCTGACAAAGATCTCTGAATGCTCCGAGCATCTGACGGAGGATCACTATGCCATCATGATGCTCTTCCGCGAGGGCCACATGGTCCTGCACATCTACACCAAGCTCAAGTACGTCGCCATCGACATCTTCCTTTGCCAGGAGAACGCTGAACCAGAGCATATCGCCAAGGAGATGCGCGATTTCTTCAAGCCGGACAAGACGAAGACCACGCTCTTGAAGCGCGGCGACTTCGGCTCTGCCAAGGACATCCGCCCCAAAGTCAAGACGCGCGTCGCTCCGCTGCGCAAGATCCACAATACGGGCGCCAAGGTCCTGCGCGTACTGGCCCGCCGTAACCGCCAGTAAATCAAGAGTAAAGAGAAAAAGGGATTTGCCCTGAGTCATGCGCTCAGGGCAAATCCCTTTTTATGGTTCCGGATGTGGAACGGATACAAAAATGGCCCCGCCTCAGCGGAGCCATTGCTTAACCGGCAACTTCCTATCCTCCC
>NZ_DGWR01000017.1:0-112916 GCF_002395285.1 Mitsuokella sp. UBA4253
AATGTTTGCCAGCTTTTGCAATCGTTGTATCATCGATACTCAGAAAGATTGGTTCATTCCGGAGTGCCGGCGAAATCAACTGCAAAGCCTTATCCGCCAAGGCCTGGCGAATTGACCGGTCTGTGACATGCTCATTGGCAAGGGCGTGGTAATACGATGTCAACGCCTTGTCCGTCTGCCGCGACAGGAACTGCCGGTAAAGGCAGCGAACTGACGGTGCCGATTCCAGAGCCAGCTGGCCAATCAGGAACCACGTCAGCAGATAGCGCGTCGGCTTTGTTGCCGATGGAAAAAGCGTAGAGAAAATCGAAAGAAGTCTACCAATTACAGAAGTCTCGGTGTATAATGAAGTCATATCGCATAGACCCTTCTTTGGTGTTTTGGTTTAGCGACTTTATTATACATCGCAAAGGAGGCTATGCGATTTTATTATGCTTCAAAAGTTGTAAAGTGCTGTAAAGATAGTCCAAGCCCCATATCAGGACTGAGAAGTACCTGACTTTATCATCCGCACCGCAAAAGCCGCTGTGAGTGGCGAAAAATAAGGAATTCAGGCGACAGGGATTAAAACCAACTTCCCCGTAAGGGGACGGAAACTAATGCGCCTAGTCGAAGACGGTTTTTTTTATTCGAGATTAAAACCAACTTCCCCGTAAGGGGACGGAAACTAGATTGTCCTTTTCATCTCAATCATCCTTTCCAAAATGCCAGATCAAAACCAACTTCCCCGTAAGGGGACGGAAACACAATCGCGTCGGTGAAGGCTTTGATTTCCGTCGGGCTCAAAGATTAAAACCAACTTCCCCGTAAGGGGACGGAAACGACACTCCCATCTCTGCTCTTCCAGCTCTTCTTCCAGTATCGATTAAAACCAACTTCCCCGTAAGGGGACGGAAACTTGCCAAAAGCCTGTAAGCCGTCGATGTAAATCTGCTTGATGATCAAACCCAACTTCCCCGTAAGGGGACGGAAACACCAATACCAATGCTTTTGCTTGTTTCGTCATCTCCTCTTGATTAAAACCAACTTCCCCGTAAGGGGACGGAAACAATACCATACTTCTCGGCCTTTCGAGGATTTTCGAGCAGCCGATTAAAACCAACTTCCCCATAAGGGGACGGAAACTCTGGCATCTGTAACACTCATCCCAAAGTACATCGATCAAAACCAACTTCCCCGTAAGGGGACGGAAACACGTCAGCTGGACTATCCCAGTCACATCTATTTCCTTCATCAGATTAAACCAACTTCCCCGTAAGGGGACGGAAACTGTCTTCACGCATCACAGGGATAGAGCCGCGAATCTCTGCCGGATTAAAACCAACTTCCCCGTAAGGGGACGGAAACTTGCTGGCTTCCTTGCGGTGCCAATCTCAAGAATCTCTTCGAGGATCAAAACCAACTTCCCCGTAAGGGGACGGAACCTTATTCCCGTTTAATCGACGAGTGCTTCTGCGTCGACGTCAATCAAAACTAACTTCCCCGTAAGGGGACGGAATATGTGAAATGGGGAATCCAAATGAGTTTTGTCTATATCACGGAAGATGGGGCGTATATCAAGAAGCGTGGCGGGAGTTTTGTCGTGGGGCAGGGCGATAAAGAGGTGATGGAGATTCCCGAGGCGGTGCTGGATGGACTGGTCATCATCGATACGGTGCAGGTTTCTTCGCGGGCGCTGGTGGAGTTCCTGCGGCTTGGCGTCCCGGTGACATGGCTTTCTCGCAGAGGCGCGTTCTTTGGGCGCTTGGAGTCGACGCGCCATGTCAATGTATTCCGTCAGGAGCAGCAGGTCTTGTAGAAAGGCGGCCCGTTTTACCTGTCTCTGGCAAAGAAATGTATTGCCGGGAAAATTCACAATCAATTGACGATTTTGCGGCGGTATACATAGCAGAGGATGAGCGGCGCTACATCGTGCTCGTCATCTACGATATTGCCGATAATAAGCGGCGGGCCCGCATGGTGAAGTGCCTGGAACGATACGGTGTGCGCGTCCAAAAGTCAGCCTTTGAGGCGTTCCTGACGAAGAAGAAATACGAGTGCCTCATGGGAGAGGCCAAGAACCTGATTGATGCCACGACAGACTCCCTGCGGATCTACTTGTTGGCCAACCACACAATGGTGCGCGTCTGGGGAGCCGATGCAAAGCAGATCGATGATGTCATTATTTTTTAAATTGGTTAGAGGATTCTTTGAATATGTGTAGAATTCTACATACAAGAATTCACTTTGGTGATCTGTGTAAGGCAGGAAGGGATGATGGCATGGCGGATATCGGTGAGCTGGTGGAGCGGGCGGCGTTGCTCCATGATATTGGCAAGCTGGTCTTGCGGGCGAATCCGCGGCGGGAGACGCATTCGGCGGCGGGACGTCGCTTTTTGGAGGCGTTTGCTGCGCCGGAAGATGCACCTGTGCTGCGGGCTGTCAGCCATCATCACGGCGTGGACCTCAAGGCTCTTCGCGATGTGGATGACATCAGTTATCTCGTCTATGAGGCAGATAATCTGGCGGCGGGCAGTGACCGCCGCGAGGTGGAGAATGGCACGCCGGGTTTCTCGGCGAAGATGCCGCTCATGAGTGTCTTCAATGTATTCGGTGAAGGGCGGACGGAGCAGTCATTTTATCTGCGCCCGCTGCGCGATGACCAGGCTGTGCAATACCCGCAGCCGAGGGATTCCGTGCGCGCGGATGTCAGTGCGTATCAACGCCTTTTCCGCGATCTGCAGGAGAATTTCCAGCACAAGTCGCCGTTTCGCATGGCATCTAATGAATTGTTGCGCGTCCTAGAAGCGGTCTTGAGTTATGTGCCATCCAGCACCTCCCTTGCGGAAGCAGGGGATATTTCTCTTTATGACCATCTGCGGCTGACGGCGGCATATGCGGCGGCCATGTACCAGTATCTGGAGGAGCAGGGCGTGCGCGATTACCGTGCGGCGACGACGGGGACTGGTGCAGAGCGGTATCGCAGTGAGGCGATGTACCTGCTGGCCTCCGGTGACATATCGGGCATCCAGTCCTTCATCTACACGATCCCGTCAAAAGGCGCGCTCAAGAGCCTGCGCGGCCGCTCGTCGTATCTGGAACTCCTGCTGGAACACACGGTGGACGAGATCTTGGCGAAGCTTGCGCTCTCGCGAAGCTCGCTGCTCTACACGGGTGGCGGCCATTTCTACCTGTTGCTGCCGAATACGGCGAAGGCGCGCAGGGTCCTGGCCGAGATGGGCGAGAAGATCAATAGCTGGATGATGAAGCAGTTTGCCGACCGCCTCTACCTGGCTCTGGCCTGGACGCCGTGCACGGCGAAGGACTTCCTGGGCGAGGGAACGCGGGCGGCCTTCCAGCGCGTCAATGAGGCGCTGGTCAAGAAGAAGCTGCAGCGCTATTCGCCGGAGCAGCTCCAACAGCTGTTTGACCCGATGAGCTCGTGTAATCGCGTGCAGGATGCGGCGCGGGAATGTGCGGTGTGCCATACCTCGACCGTCGAGCTCGCGCCGTATCCGGCCAGCCCTGAACTCGCTACCTGCCCGACCTGCGCGGGTCTCTACACGTTCGGCGAGCGCGTCTTGAACCATCCTGTATTATGTGTCGGGGCGCAGAAGGGGGAGGCGTCTGTACCTCTGCCCGGCGAGCAGGGCGATGTATTCCTGTCGGCGGAGGCACTGGCTGATGTGCAGAGCGGGGAGCGTCCGTTCTCTCGCCTCTACGTCAAGAATGAAGCCTTGACAGGCGAGGGGCTGGCGACGCATCTTTGGATGGGCGATTATGTGGCCCGCGATGCGCGCGGGCACGTGCTGGACTTCGAGGACCTGGCGCTTGCTTCGCGGGGGCTGGCCGATGGGCGGGGCATCCCGCGCCTCGGCGTCCTGCGCGCGGATGTCGATCACCTCGGCGCGGCTTTCCTGGCAGGCTTTCCTGCATCGTACACGACGCTGACACGCGTCGCCGCGCTGTCCCGTCAGCTCGCGCTCTTCTTCAAGCACGGCATCAACGCGCTGTGCCGCGGCGAAGTCAACGGCATTGGCGAGCGGGAATACAAGAAGTTCTCGCTGTTCGGCACGCCGAAGCAGGAGGCGCGCCAGGTCCACATCATCTATTCGGGCGGGGATGATCTCTTTCTCGTCGGTGCTTGGGATGATATTCTCGAGCTGGCAGTCGACCTGCACGATGCCTTTGCCCGTTTCACGGGCGGCAAGCTGCACTTCTCGGCGGGTGTCGGGCTCTTCAAGAGCCGCCATCCTGTCGCCGACATGGCGCGCCAGACGGGCAGGCTCGAGGATGCGGCCAAGGCTTTGCCCGGCAAGGACGGCATTGCGCTCTTTGGCATAGCGGAGGCTGCGGCTCGTGTCGAGGCCTACAAGTGGCAGGATTTCATCGACTGCGTCTGCGGTGAGAAGCTCGCGTTTTTGCAGTCGCACTTTGGCTTTGAGGCAGGGATGGATGACGGCAGCTGCCTGATGCTGGGCAAGAGCGGGCTCTACCGCATGATGGATTTGATGCAGGAAGAGGGGGCCATCTATCTCGCGCGCTTTGCCTATGTGCTCGCGCGCATGGACCCCGGCAGCAAGGCGAGCGAGCCGCGTCAGAAAACGTATCAGGACGTGCGCCAGACGCTGTACCGCTGGTACAAGTCGCCCAAAGACCGCCGGGAACTCCTGACAGCCATCGAGCTCATTGTCTACGGGTTGCGTGAGAGGGGAGAAAGCAAAGATGAATGAAGTAGGGACGCGAAAGATTCCAGATATTGCAGCGGAAGCAGAATCCGTCATCCAATCGCTGATCCATGAGGATAAGCGCGGCCATGACTCCCTGGACTTGAAGACAAACCAGATCCGCAAATTCCTCGCGGCTGTCACGTCTGTGACGAACCAGATCGAGGTCTGGCATATGCAGCACATCGATACGGATGTCCTGCCGGATAATCTGGCGGCTGAGGTCAAGTACCTCAAGGTCAAGCTGGCCTATCAGGCGGGCCGTGTGAAAAGTGTCAAGGAGTTCGCCGAGAAGGCGGAGCTTGCTCGGCGCATCGATGTAATCGGACGTGACCGCAGAAAGTATCAGGAATTCGCGCATTTTGTGGAGGCACTCGTTGCCTACCATCGTTTTTATGGAGGTCGGGAGTCATGAGCAGGGAACAAGAGCATCAGAGTGCACTGAGAGGAAAAATCGATTTGCGTGCTGTCCTGCGGCTGGAGAGCGGCCTGCACATCGGCGGCGCATCGGAATTCGCGCCAATCGGTGCGGTGGACAGTCCCTTTATCCGCGATCCTCTGACCAAGAAGCCCATCATTCCGGGCAGTTCGCTCAAGGGGAAAATCCGCACGTTGCTGGCCCGCAGCCTGTCGGAGAGCTATGTGCTGAATCCCATCGAGGAGGATGCAGACATCATTGCCCGCCTTTTCGGCTCCGCAGCCAAGGGCGGTCAGGGTGGCAAGCCCTCTCGCCTGCAGTTCTTTGACTTGAAGATGACGGACGATTCGACGCGGTACATGGCGCAACTCGAGCTTGACACGTACATGGGCGAGATCAAGTTCGAGAACGCCATCAACCGCCTGACTGCGGCGGCCAATCCACGCCAGATCGAGCGCGTCCCGGCCGGGACGGAGTTCGATTTCCGCTTGGTCTACAATATCGAGCGCGAGGATGAATGGCAGGCCGACATGAAGACGCTCTGCGACGGCCTTACATTGCTGCAGATGGATTATCTCGGCGGCCATGGCTCGCGCGGCTACGGGCGCGTCTCGCTGCGCGATTTCCGGGTGAATCACTTCACGCTGCGCCGTGCAAAAGATGACGCGATGGTGCAGCAGATCGAGACGATGATGAACGAGCTCTGCGAGGGGAGCTTCTGATGGATGCAGGAAGGGATGGTGCGCCTATGCAGTATTACCTCTATACGCTGTGCTTTGATGCGCCAGTCCACTTCGGCGCAGCAGAGCGGGGCGGCGGCCTTGAGCACACGCAGATGACGTTGACGGCAGATGCGCTGTTCTCTGCGATGGCAGCAGAGCTCTCTGCGGCGGGGGAGCAGGATGCCTTGCAAGATTTGCTCGCCGCTGTCCGGGATGGTCGGCTGCGTTTTTCGGACCTCTTGCCCTGGCGGGAAAATGCGTCGGGGGACTGGGATTTCTATGTGCCGCGTCCCGTCCTTTGGGAGCAGGTGCGCAGCTCACTGCCGGATTCGTATGCGAGTGCCTGCGCGCTGACACGTGCGCGCAAGCAGCAGAAGAAGACGGCCTATATCCGGGCGAGCAGGCTGCAGGATTGCGGTGCCGCTGTCCGAGAAGGCCGGGCTTTCGAAGAACTGAATGATTTCGGTGAGGAAATCCTGCGCCAGCGTGTCAACTGCCGCGGGGCGGAGACTCTGCCGTACTTTGTCGGCTCCTTTGCGTTCCATGAACAGGCTGGCCTCTACTTGGTGCTGGCTATAGATGATGCGGATACGGATGAATCGGAGCATGTCGAGGCGATGGCCTGCCTGCTTGATTTCATCGGCCAGACGGGGATCGGCGGCAAGCGTAGCTCTGGCTATGGCAAGTTCCATCTGGCCGATGATCCCATCATCCTGAGCAATGATGCGGTCTACGGTGAGGATGATGGTGCGCTTTACCGGATGCTCAGCGATACGACTGCTGACTGGCAGATGGCCGTCGCACCGGTCCTGCCGGGTGCGCAGGACATCGAGGCGGCTGCCCGAGGCCTCTACCGCCTGCGCCATGTCGGCGGCTTTGTGACGACGGCTGCTCTGGCGGAGAAGAAGAATGGCATCTGCCTGCTCGACAGCGGCTCCTGCCTGCGCGAGCGCATCGCGGGCAGCATGGCCGTCCTCGGACAGAACGAGGGCCATCCGGTCCTCCGCTACGGCTACGGCCTTTACCTTGGGATACGGGAAGGATGAGGTGGTGAGATGAAGCTTAAGCATATGGACTATGAGATTACCTGCATCGCCCCAATCCACATCGGCAATGGGACGGTCTACAAGGCGTATGAGTACCTCTATGATGACACCCGCCATCAAGTCGTGTTCCTCAATGAGGCGAAGTGGATCGCCTTCCTGGCGGAACACGGCCTTATGGACGCGTTTGCCGCATATGTGGGGGAGACGGCAAAGGCTCTGGGCGCCCGTGGCAATTTCACGGGACAGTATATATGGGAATGGCTGCGCGGGAAAGGCGTGTCATCCGATGCGATACGCAGGCTTGCTCTGCGCATGGCCAAGGCTTCGCCGCGCGCCGTTATGGGCAAGAAAAACCATCTCAACGATGTGGCCGTGCAGGCGGCTCTGGCGGATGGCCGCCCGTACATCCCGGGCAGTTCCATCAAGGGGGCGCTGCGCACGGCCATCCTCTGGCGGTATCTCCGCAATCATCCGGAGCAGGCACGCCGCTACTGGAACGGGATGCGTGGCCTCACGCGGGCAGATCGCAACAGCCGCCATGCCCAGCAGACGCAGGTTGGCAGGATGGAGCAGGATATCCTGCATGTCCTGCAAGCCAACGCGAAGAAAAGTTCTGATGCAGTCAACAGCGTTATGCGCGGCCTGCGCGTCAGCGATGCGGTGACGGAGGCGCGCGGCACCATCATCCTGCAGAAGATCGATGAATCGATGCAGCGGGACCGATTCAATCACTCGGAGAAGGAACTGCCGCTCTTTCGCGAGTGCATCCCGGCCGGCACGAAGCTGCGCTTCTCGATGACGGCCGATTTCTCGATGCTCGCGAAGATCGGTGTGACTTCATTTGCTGACATCATAGACGCCCTGCGCGCCTATACGCAGGACGCCCTGCGCTGGCAGGAAGCTGCTTTCGGGAAGAAGGATGCGTATCTCTTCCGCGAGGCAGATGCGGCAGATGCCCTGCTGGGCGGCGGTACGGGCTTCTTGAGCAAGACGCTCGTGCGCGCGCTGGCTCAGGACGAACGCCAGGCGAGGGAGTTCATCACGCATTTCTTGGATGCGAATTTTCAAGCAAGAGACAGGAGGACGCATATATACGGCCCGGCGCATGATCACGTCCGCCTCGACCACGTGATTGCACCGCGCACGCTCAAGCTGGCCAAGGAAGGGCAGGAGACGTGGATCCTCGGCCTCTGCCAGATTCAGGAATTGCAGAACGCTGCGGATGGGGTGAAGTGATGCTGAAATTATTCGAGATACCCTTGCAGATGCCGGAAGGGCAGCGGATTCATCCTTCGATGGGTTCGCTCTTTCACGGTGCTCTGATGGAGCGCTTCCCATCGGAGCTTGCGGAAGTACTTCATCGGCAGAATGTGCGGCCTTACAGCCAGAGTGTCTTCTTTGACCGCGCGAGAGGCCCCCTCTGGCGCATCGGCACGCTGGATGACGTGATGGAGAGCGCCCTGCTGTTTGGCATGGCGGAGGGCGGCGAGATGCTGCATTTACAGCAGAAGGGATACGAGATCCAGATGAAGGAAATCGACTGTGTGGAGGAGACTTCCTTTGAGGAATTGGCGGATACTGCCTTTACCGCAGAACAGGCTCCGCACGGCGCGGAACTGACATGTCTCACGCCGACGAGCTTCAAGCGGGATGGCCGGTACGCGCTCTTTCCGGAATCGCGCCTCATCGTGCAGAGCCTCTTGCAGCGCTGGAATGCATTCTGTCCGGAGATCCCGCTGGAAGAAGAGGATCTGGCGTCGAAGCTAGCCGATCATGCGCCCATCGTGCGCTACGACCTGCACACGGCGTCTTTTTCCCTGGAGCGCCAGCGCATCACCGGCTTCCGGGGGCGCTTTGCCCTGCACTTCGGCGGGACTGACAGTATGAGGCGCATCCTGGCCTTGCTCGCGTCCTTTGCGCCATTTGCCGGCATCGGCATCAAGACAGCGCTCGGCATGGGAGCCGTGACTTCCGCATTGCAGTACAGGACATCTTCGATAGGAGAATGATGCTTGACGCGTCGATGACCAGCCGCCTTCGGGCGGCTTTTTTGTTGCGCAGATGGCATTGGGATTTAACAAAAGCGTAACATGAAGACAACAAAACCTCCCGTATTCTCTGCTACGATATAGGAGAACGATGAAGGGAGCCGAAGGGCTCCAGGGTTCCAATCAGCAAGTGATTTGGGGAGGAAATAATATGTTCAACAAGATGAAGAAACTTCTTTCCGTCGGTGCTGTTGTCGCGAGTGCGGCAGTGCTGCTGACGGGCTGCGGCGGTGGCAGCCAGCAGGCTTCCAGCTCTTCTGGCAGCGCAGCACAGGAAATCTCTGGCAAGATCTCAGCGTCGGGTTCGACGGCACTGCTGCCGCTCCTCAAGCCGGCGCAGGAAGCCTTCCAGGACAAGTACGATAAGGTGACGGTCAACATCGCAGGCGGCGGTTCGTTCACGGGTATGAACCAGGTCGCAGAGGGATCGGTCCAGATCGGCAACTCGGATGTCAACCTGCCGGATGAGTACAAGGACAAGGGCCTCGTCGACCACAAGGTCGTCGTTGAGCCGTTCGTCTTCATCGTCGACAAGAACAACAATGTCGACAACATCACGAAGCAGCAGGCCATCGACATCCTGACGGGCAAGATCACGAACTGGAAGGAAGTCGGCGGCGACGACCAGCCGATCACGCTGATCCACCGTGCAAAGTCCTCGGGTTCCCGTGCGACGATCAGCGATGTCGTCCTCAAGGGCGCAGCCTTCACGGATAACGCAGTCATCCAGGATTCCAATGGTGCAGTCCGCGCCGCTATCGCCAGCACGCCGGGCTCCATCGGCTATGTCGATGCGCCGTATGCCGATGATTCTGTCAAGGTCCTGAAGTTCGATGGCGTTGAGTATTCTCCGGAGAACATCATCGCCGACAAGTATCCGATCTACGGCTATGGCCACATGTACACGAAGGGTGAGCCGACGGGCGCTGTCAAGGCATTCATCGACTACATCCTCAGCGATGAGTTCCAGAACACGCAGGTTGAGAAGCTCGGCTTCATCCCTGTCAACAAGATGAAGAAGTAATTCGCGAAAGTAAACAGGAAGGATAATGCAGGACGGAGGTCCTGCATCACGTTTATGCAGGAGGTTTTTTATGGAACGGGCAGCAACAATCGGCCGCCTTGACGGCAAGCAGTCAGGCGGAGGTCATGAGCGCAGGCTATTCTATGACAAGTGCGGGCAGTATCTCTTCATTGCGGCTGCCTTTCTCATGACCATCATCATCTTTTCCATCATCTTCTTCGTCGGCCGCCAGGGCCTCATGACGTTCGCAGAGGTCAGCCCGCTGGAGTTCTTCTTCAGCGCGAGCTGGGATCCGACGCTCGGCAAGTTCGGCGCGCTCTCGTTCATCGTCGGTTCGCTGGTGACGACACTCCTTTCGGTTGCCATCGGCGCGCCGCTCGGCCTGCTCGGCGCCATCTTCCTCGCGAAGGTCGCTCCGGCCTGGCTCAAGAACATCATGCGCCCGGCGACGGATCTTTACGTCGCCATCCCTTCGGTCGTCTACGGCTACATCGGCCTGATGCTGCTCGTGCCATACATGCGCGATGCGTTCGGCACGACGACGGGCTTCGGCGTGCTCGCGGCGTCGCTCGTGCTCGCCATCATGATCATGCCGACAATCCTCTCCATCAGCACGGATGCGCTCAATGCTGTGCCGAAGCCGCTGGAGGAGGCGAGCCTCGCGCTCGGCGCGACGTGGTGGCAGACGATGGTCCACGTCATCGTGCCGGCCGCGGCGCCTGGCATCCTGACGGCTGTCGTGCTCGCGATGGCGCGCGCCGTCGGTGAGACGATGGCCGTGCAGATGCTCATCGGCAACACGCCGCAGATCGTCACGTCGCTGCTCTCACCGACTGCGACGCTGACGAGCAATATCGTCGTCGAGATGGGCAACACGCCGTTCGGTTCGGTCTGGGGCAATGCGCTCTTCCTCATGGCGTTTGTGCTGCTCCTGATCTCGCTCGCCATGATTCTCGTTATCCGCCGCTTCGGCACGAGGAGGGTATAATATGAACACGAAAGTACAGAACCAGATTGCGCGGATGGGTCTCTGGTTCGTGGGATTCTTCATCCTCGGGCTGCTCGCGGCTTTCCTCGGCTATCTTCTCTACAAGGGACTGCCGGTGCTCTCGCCGCACTTCATTCTCGGCAAATCGAGCGATATGATGGCTGGTGGCGGCGTCGGTTCACAGCTTTTCAACTCGTTCTACATGCTCTTCCTCTCGATGGCCATTTCCATTCCAATCGCGCTCGGCGCGGGCATCTACCTCGCGGAGTACGCGCGCGAGAACAAGTTGACGAAGTGCATCCGCCTCTCGGTCGAGAGCCTCGCGACGGTGCCGTCGATCGTGCTCGGCCTGTTCGGCATGATCGTCTTCGTCAATATGATGAACATGGGCTTCTCCATCCTCGGCGGCTCGTTGACGCTCGTCCTCTTGAACCTGCCGATGCTCGTGCGCGTCACGGAGGAATCCATCCGCACGGTGCCGAAGTCGTATGAAGAGGCGAGCCTCGCACTCGGCGCGACGAAGCTCCAGACGATCTTCAAGGTCGTGCTGCCGAGCGCGATGCCGGGCATCATCACGGGCATCACGCTGACGGCGGGCCGTGCGCTCGGCGAGACGGCCATCCTGATCTTCACGGCCGGCACGACGGTATCGCGCCACATGTTCGACACGGATGTCATGGCAGGCGGCGAGACGCTGGCGGTTCACCTCTGGTACCTCATGAGCACGGGCCTTGTGCCGGACCGCGAGGCCATCGCGAACGGCATCGGCGCGCTGCTGATCTTGACGATCCTCGTCTTCAACTTCGTCCTGCTGCTGCCGGTCAAGCTGCTGGGGCGCAAGACAAAAGCATGATTTCAAGAGCATCACGATCTTTCGTGATGCTTTTGTGATGCAGTTCCTTTTCTTTCTCAGATTTTTATGGTAGAGTAAAAATAAGAGTTTTGCGCGTTGGCGCAGGCCTTTGTTGCGATCGATCATTTGGGAAAGAAAAGGAAGTGATGGAATTATGAAAGAGACAATCAAATCCATGCAGGCAATCGCGGAGCCGTTCTTGGCATTCCTGCGCTGGGAGGCGAGCAGCGGCGTCATCCTGCTCGCCTGCGCCATCCTCGCACTCATCGTGGCGAATTCGCCACTGGCCGAGTCGTATGAGCATCTGCTGCATTACCCGATTGCCATCGGGGCAGGGGAGTACGTGCTCGAGATGGGGCTGCTGCACTGGATCAATGACGGCCTCATGGCGGTGTTCTTCTTCGTCATCGGCCTCGAGATTAAGCGTGAGTTCCTCTACGGCGAGCTGCGCACGTATTCGGCGATGCTGCTGCCCGTCGGCGCGGCGCTCGGCGGCATGCTCGTGCCGGCCGCCCTCTATGCGGCGATCAATGCAGGCTTGCCGACATTCGGCGGCTGGGGCATCCCGATGGCGACGGACATCGCCTTTGCGCTCGGCATCATGACCATCGCTGCGCGCCAGGCACCGCTCGGCCTCGTCGTCTTCCTGACGGCACTTGCCATCGTCGATGATCTCGGCGCCATCGTCGTCATCGCGCTGTTCTACAACACGGACCTCACCGTATCGGCCCTGCTGCTGGGGCTCGTGGCCGTGGCTGCCGCTTTCCTGCTCGGCCGTTTCCGCGTGCGCTTCCTGCCGGCTTACATGGCGCTCGGCTTCGTCGCCTGGCTGGCCTTCCTGAAGGCGGGCATCCATCCGACGATCGCAGGCGTGCTGCTCGGCCTTTCGATCCCTGCAGCAGCTGCTCCCGAGGCGTCGCTCTTGCACAAGCTCGAGCATGCACTCGAGCCGTGGTCGGCCTATGCCATCATGCCGATCTTCGCCTTGGCCAACGCTGGCGTCGCGATTTCTCTGGCGACGTTTGACATGGCCTCGCCGATCTTCCTCGGCATCCTCGCCGGCCTCTGCCTCGGCAAGCCCATCGGCATCTTCGGCGCGGTATTCGTGCTCTGCAAGGTCTTTGGCCTGCAGCTGCCGGGCAATGCGACGAAGAGCCAGCTCGCGGCGACGGGCATGCTCGGCGGCATCGGCTTCACGATGTCTATCTTCATCGCCTCGCTGGCCTTCACGGACAGCGCGATGCTCGACCTTGCGAAGATCAGCATCCTCTCGGCGTCAATCCTCTCGGGCATCCTCGGTACGGCTTTCTTCAAGTTGCAGTCGCTCTTCGGCGGGGGAGAAACGGCGCAACAGTAAAAAAAATAAAAAAAACAGCAAAAAGGTGTTGACAGAACGGGAGCGCCCGTCTATAATAATATTTGTTGGTTGCGACAGCGACTGACAGACAAAAGAAAGATGATGACTCACTAGCTCAACTGGCAGAGCAACTGACTCTTAATCAGTAGGTTCACGGTTCGATTCCGTGGTGGGTCACCATGACTCACTAGCTCAACTGGCAGAGCAACTGACTCTTAATCAGTAGGTTCACGGTTCGATTCCGTGGTGGGTCACCATTTTGAGATAACGGCTCCTTGCAGAAGGAGCCTTTTTTGTATCTGCCAATAGAGATTGCAACAGAGCAACAGAACAGAAAGGAATGACATCATGCGAATCCTGATCTCCAATGATGACGGCATCCAGGCCAAGGGGCTCGAGTCCCTCGTCAAGGCATTCTGTGCGCGCGAGCACACGGTCGTCGTCTCGGCGCCGGCGCGCCAGCAGAGCGGCATGGCCCATGCACTGAACGTCGGTCGTCCGCTCGAGCTCATCCGCGGCGAGGCACTCGCCGAAAAGTACGGCATCGAGGCGTGGGCTGTCGACGGCACGCCGACGGACAGCGTCAAGCTCTACCTCGAGGCTCTGGCGGAGGAGAAGCCGGATGTCGTCGTCTCGGGCATCAATCACGGCGCGAACCTCGCGACGGATATCCTCTATTCGGGCACGGTCGGCGCGGCGATGGAGGGCATGCTGCACGACATCTCTTCGTTTGCGGTATCGCTCGATGTGGACAGCACCATCTCATACGATGAGGCGGCAGAGGAATTTGCGCTGCTGCTGGAGCGCGTCATGGCGGCCCGGCCGTCTGCCGATAAGCCGCGCCCAATCTTTTGGAACGTCAATTTCCCGCGCGCCTATGCGCTCGGCGAGGACGGCCGCCCGCAGGTCGTCTTTGGCCGCCAGGGCAAGCGCGACTATAAGAACGCCTTCCTCAGGCAGGAGCGCGAGGACGGGCGCATCTTCTACACGGTCGCCGGCGAGATCTTCGACACGGACAAGAGCGAGCCGACGGACATCTACGCAGTCGAGCAGGGCTACATCGCTGTGACGCCGCTGATGGTCGACCTCACGGATTACATCGCCATCGAGAAGCTCCTGGACCGCTGAGCTCTGTCTTTTTTTCATCATCTACTTGTGATAGAATATAGAATAGATTTGTTACGGGAGGCAATATTCATGGAATCAATGATTCGCGATATCAAGCTGGCTCCGTCGGGCCACGACAAGATCAACTGGGTCAAGAACTTCATGCCGGTCATGGCGGCTGTCGATAAGGAATTCTCCGTCTCGAAGCCGTTCGCGGGCAAGAAGATGGTCATCACGCTGCACCTCGAGGCCAAGACGGCCTACATGGCGGAGATCTTCCACCATGCCGGTGCGGAGGTCGCCATCACGGGCAGCAACCCGCTGTCGACACAGGACGATGTGGCCGCAGCGCTCGTCGAGGACGGTCTGCACGTCTTCGCTTGGCATGACTGCACGCCGGAGGAGTACGACACCTTCATCAACAAGGCGCTCGACATCAAGCCGGACTTCGTCATCGACGACGGAGGCGACCTCGTGCACATGCTGCACACGAAGCGCCGCGAACTGCTCTCGGGTATCATCGGCGGCTCGGAGGAGACGACGACGGGCGTCCATCGCCTGCGCGCGCTCGCCAATGAGGGCAAGCTTGAGTTCCCGATGATCGCTGCCAACGACGCGTACTGCAAGTACCTCTTCGACAACCGCTACGGCACGGGCCAGTCGACGTGGGATGGCATCATGCGCACGACGAATGTCGTCATTGCCGGCAAGAATGTCGTCATCGCCGGCTACGGCTGGTGCGGCAAGGGCGGCGCCATGCGTGCGCGCGGCCTCGGCGCCAATGTCATCGTCACGGAAGTCGACCCGATAAAGGCCATCGAGGCTGTCTTCGACGGCTTCCGCGTCATGCCGATGGATGAGGCCGCCAAGATCGGCGACATCTTCCTGACGCTGACGGGCGACAAGGACGTCATCCGCAAGCATCACTTCGAGGTCATGAAAAACGGTGCCATCCTCGCGAACTCCGGCCACTTTGACGTCGAGATCAACATTCCGGAGCTCGAGTCGCTCTCCGTCTCGCGTCGCCCGGTCCGCAAGAACATCGAGGAGTTCAAGCTGAAAGACGGCCGCAAGATCTACCTGCTCGCAGAGGGCCGCCTCGTCAACCTCGCCGCTGGCGATGGCCATCCGGCAGAGATCATGGACCTCTCATTCGGCGTACAGTTCTTCTCGGCGCTGCATCTCCTGCACCACGGCAAGGAGATGGCAAAGGGCGTCCATCTCATGCCGGAAGAGATCAATACGAAGATTGCCGAGATCAAGCTCAAGGCATCGGGCATCGCCATCGATGCGCTGACACCGGAGCAGAAGGCATACCTGAACATGGCCTGAGGAGGGTATTGAATGAAGACACTCATCAAGAATGTACGCGCGCTTCTGCCGGACGGCACGACGCCTTTGACGAATATCATGATCGACCGCGACAAGATTGCTGCCATCGGCGAGGTGCCGGAGGATTTCCGTCCGGCCAAGGTCATCGACGGCAAGGACAAGTTTGCCGTGCCGGGCTTCATCAACGCCCACACGCACGCTTCGATGACGCTCTTCCGCAGCTATGCAGACGATATGGACCTCATGGACTGGCTCAACAACATGATCTGGTCGGCCGAGGCGAAGATGCAGGAAGAGGACATCTACTGGGGCGCGATGCTCGCCGCTGTCGAGATGATCGAGGGAGGCACGACGACGTTTGCCGACATGTACGGGCCGTACATGGAAAAGGTGGCCGAGGCCGCGACGGACGCTGGCCTGCGCGCCGTGCTCTCGCGCGGCATCATTGGCGTCGCCCCGGGCGGCGATGCCAAAATCGAGGAGAATGTCTCGCTCTACAAGGACTTCCACGGCGCTGCTGACGGCCGCATCACGGTCATGTTCGGCCCGCACGCTCCTTACACCTGCCCGCCGGACTTTCTCAGGAAAGTCGCAAGCGCGGCGCAGTCGCTCGGCGCTGAGATCCACATCCACATGGCGGAGACGAAGGCTGAGGTCGAGCAGATCGTGAAGGAATACGGCAAGCGCCCGTTCCGCTACGTCGAGGAGACGGGCCTCTTCGACGGCAAGGGCACGCTCGCTGCGCACTGCGTCCATCTCGATGACGAGGACATCGCCATCATCAAGAAGCACGCCATCCGCGTCGCCCACAATCCGGGCAGCAACATGAAGCTCGCGAGCGGCATCGCGCCGGTGCCGCGCCTCCTCAAGGAAGGCGTCTGCGTCGCACTCGGCACGGATGGTGCTTCGTCGAACAACAACCTCGACATGCTCGAGGAGATCAACCTCGCGGCGATGCTCCACAAGGTCAGCACGCTCGACCCGCTGGCTGTCCCGGCGCGCATGGCGCTCAAGATGGGCACGGAGTACGGCGCCAAGGCCGTCGGCCTCACGGGTGTCGGCAAGCTCGAAGCCGGCTGCAAGGCCGACATCACGCTCTTTGACATGGCGGGCGCTGCCTGGTATCCGCGCAACGACCTCGCGTCGCAGCTCGTCTACTCGGCCCATGCCGACTCCGCCTCGACGGTGCTCGTCGACGGCAGGGTCCTCATGGAAGACGGCGAGCTCCTGACGCTCGACAAGGAGCGCATCTTCTACGAGGCGCAGAAGTGCGCAGAGCGCCTGACGAAGTAAGAGACTCAGAGCCGCAACTTACAGTGAATCTACAGCAGGGCTGCCGCTTCGCGCGACAGCCTTGCTTTCGTAATCTTGTCATCGATAATCGATACAGGGGGGAGACTTTTGAAAAAGACTACGAGCCGCACGCGGGCGCGCCGCAAGCCGGTGCGCAAGGCGACAAAGACGGGCCACCGCGTGATGCGCGCGCACACCGGCAGACGCTCTGAGCTCTTCGG
This sequence comes from Mitsuokella sp. UBA4253, assembly GCF_002395285.1. NCBI lineage: Bacteria > Bacillati > Bacillota > Negativicutes > Selenomonadales > Selenomonadaceae > Mitsuokella > Mitsuokella sp. UBA4253. The sequence continues at coordinate 17,116 of NZ_DGWR01000017.1, forward strand.
GTTGGCGCTCTTGGCAGCTGGCCTCATCTCGATCTGCGGTATCTGCGGCCTCAACGTGGGCTTCGTCGGCGTCTACTTCGCGAAGTTCCTGCGCTACTTCTTCGGTGTGGGCTCCATCCTCATCGCCGTCCTGGTACTCTTGATCGCCTGGACTTACATGACGAAACACCACGCGCCGCGCTATTCACCGCGTTTCTTCGGCCTGCTCGCGCTCTTCATCTCCGCGCTCGCCATCTGGCACCACTTCAAGGTACCGGTCGGCGAAGAGATCCTGCCGCAGAGCCTGCCGACGGGCGGCGGCCTCTTGGGTGGTGGCCTGCTGCTCGCGCTGCGCAAGTGCTTCGGCGTCGACGGCTCCATCATCATTCTCGGTGTCGGCACAGTCGGCTCCGTCTTGCTCTCGACGACCTGGTCGCTCGCGACGGGCCTCCTCAAGACGCAGGAAAAGGCAAAGCAGGGCGCAGCTGCCGCAGGCTCGGCCATCCAGTCGACCTGCGGCAAGGTCGCCGAAGTCAGCGGCCGTGTCGAAGAGCACGTCGTCGAGGCCGTGCGCGAGAAGGTCAGCAGAGTCAGCAAGGCCAGCTTCTACAATCAGGCGGCGGATAAGCGCTTTGCCGATGCACCCGAAGAGACGGTGGCCGCGGCAGAGCCTCGCATGGCGGCCGAGACTGCGGAGGCGAAAGGCGATACAGGCAATGTGGAAAGTGCCATGCCGGACTTCACGATCGAGTACGGCACAGCACATGAACAGGCAGCAGAGTCCGCAGAGGAGCGCCCGATGGGCTTGCCGGACTCCATCGAGCCAATCGGCATGGCCGCACCGCCGGCGAGCCTGCGCGCGGGAAGCCCCTTCGTCGAGGGGCCGATAGGCAGGGGAACGAGCCCTGCGGCACCTCCAGAAGATCCTTCAGAGCCACTTGGCGAGCCAGAGCAGTTTGCCCCGGCGCCAGCAGCTCCTTTCATCGTGCCCAAAACAGAGCCCGTCGTGCCGCCTTCGCCGAGCCCGATGAAGAAGAAGCCGACGGCCATGCCCTCGTACGACGAGATCGCGCCGATCATGCCGGCCGCGGCATTACTCGACGGATCGGCCAGGAGCATGGAGAGCAGGCAGGGCAGTGGTTCGCAGGTTGCTGCTGCCAGCTTGTCTGAGGCGGCAACAGAACCTGCTGCGCCGCCGCGCCCCTACGTGCTGCCGCAGGTCACGGAGATCCTCTCGAAGCACGCGAAGAAGCACAATGCCGCGCTCGAGATGGAGATTGCCGACAAGGCTCACATCCTGCAGAAGACGCTCGAGGACTTCCATGTCAAGGCGAAGATCATCAATGCCTGTCACGGGCCGGCCGTCACGCGCTACGAGCTCGAGCCGGCGCCGGGCGTCAAGGTCAGCAAGATCACGAACCTCGCCGACGACCTCGCGCTGAGCCTCGCCGCGACATCGGTGCGCATCGAGCCGATCCCCGGCAAGGCAGCAATCGGCATCGAGGTGCCGAACAAGGAGCTCGAGGGGGTGCAGCTGCGCGAAGTCCTCGAGAACGAGAAGTTCCTCAAGGCGAAGTCGAAGCTGACGGTCGGCCTCGGCATGGACATCGGCGGCCAAGCCATCTTCGCGGACCTCGCGAAGATGCCGCATCTGCTCGTCGCTGGTGCCACGGGCTCCGGTAAGTCTGTCTGCATCAACACGCTCATTACGAGCATCCTCTTCAAGGCGAAGCCAGAGGAGGTCAAGTTCATCCTCGTCGACCCGAAGATGGTCGAGCTCTCCAACTACAACGGCATCCCGCACCTCATGGTCCCCGTCGTCACGGAGGCCAAGAAGGCGGCTTCCGTGCTCAACTGGTCGGTGCAGGAGATGGAGAAGCGCTACGCGAAGTTTGCCGAGCACAACGTCCGCAACATGGAGACCTACAACACGAAGTTCCCTGAGGACAAGATGCCGGCCATCGTCATCATCATCGACGAGCTGGCCGACCTCATGATGGTCGCGCCGCACGACGTCGAGGACGCCATCTGCCGCCTCGCGCAGAAGGCCCGCGCTGCCGGCATCCACATGGTGCTCGCGACGCAGCGCCCGTCTGTCGACGTCATCACAGGCATCATCAAGGCCAACATCCCGTCGCGTATCTCGTTTGCCGTCTCAAGCCAGATCGACTCGCGCACCATCCTCGACCGCAGCGGCGCCGAGAAGCTCCTCGGGCGCGGTGACATGCTCTTCTATCCGGTCGGCGCGGCGAAGCCCATGCGCGTGCAGGGCGCCTTCATCAGCGACGAGGAGGTCGAGCATCTCTTGGACTTCATTCGCAGCCAGGGGCAGGAGATGGAGGCCAACGAGGAGATCATCACCTTCACCGAGAATGCCATGAAAGAGGACGAGGAGAAGGATGAGGGCAAGGGGCGCCGCGCCTCGAAGTACGACGAACTCTTGCCGGATGCCGTCAATCTCGTCATGTCGACGGGCCAGGCATCGGCCTCGTCTCTTCAGCGCCGCTTCCGCGTCGGCTATACGCGCGCTGCGCGTCTCATCGACGAGATGGAGGATCTCAGCATCGTCGGGCCGAACATCGGCAGCAAGCCGCGCGAGATCCTCATGAACTCTGAGCAGGCCGCTGCCGTGCTGGCCGAGTGCAGTGACAGCTGACGAAAACTTTCACGAAATCGGCTGAAAAATGGTCAACAGACTGGAAAAGCACAGGATGCTTGTGGTATACTTGAGGATGGTTATGTAATTTCCAGTAAATTCCATGTGTAATACCAGAGATAATCATCAGGATTTCTCTTATGGGGGTAGATTTTTTTGAAGTACATGAGTGGTAACGAACTGCGTGAAGCTTATCTGCAGTTCTTTTCGGAAAAGAAAGGTCATCTGCGTCTGCCGAGCTTCTCGCTGATCCCGCAGGACGATCCGACCTTGTTGCTGATCGGCGCCGGCATGGCTCCGCTGAAGCCTTTCTTCACGGGCAAGATGAAGCCGCCCCGCACGCGCGTGACGACGAGCCAGCGCTGCGTCCGCACGGGCGACATCGAGAATGTCGGCCGCACGGCGCGCCATCAGACGTTCTTCGAGATGCTCGGCAACTTCTCGTTCGGCGATTATTTCAAGGGCGAGGCCATTCCCTGGGCTTGGGAATTCCTGACGGAAGTCATCGAGCTGCCGAAAGACAAGCTCTGGGTCACGGTCTATCCGGACGACAAGGAAGCCATTGAGATCTGGAAGTCCCAGCCGGGCTTCCCGCAGGACCACATCGTCAAGATGGACGACAACTTCTGGGAAATCGGCCCTGGCCCGTGCGGCCCGGACTCCGAGATCTACATCGACCTCGGTGAGGAGCGCGGCTGCGGTTCGCCGACCTGCGCCGTCGGCTGCGACTGCGACCGCTATCTCGAGATCTGGAACCTCGTCTTCACGCAGTACGATCGTCAGGAAGACGGCTCCTACAAGAATCTCGCCCATAAGAACATCGATACGGGCTGCGGCCTCGAGCGACTCGCATCCGTCGTGCAGAACAAAAAGACGAACTTCGAGACGGATCTTCTCTACCCGATCATCGAGTACGCGGCCAAGGTCGCAGGCGTCGAGTACGGCAAAGACGAGAAGACGGACATCTCGCTGAAGGTCATCGCCGACCACGCGCGCTCCATGGCTGTCATGATCATGGACGGCATCCTGCCGTCGAATGAGGGCCGCGGCTATGTGCTGCGCCGCATCCTGCGCCGCGCCATCCGCCACGGCCGCATGCTCGGCATCAAGGGCAAGTTCCTCGAGGGCGCTGTTGACGCCGTCGTTGAAATCTATCGCGATGCCAGCGACTTTGGCGAGCTCGTCGCCAAGCACGACTACATCAAGAAAGTCATCAGCATCGAGGAAGACCGCTTTGCCGCGACGCTCAACCAGGGCATGGACCTGCTCGACGAGGAGATCAAGGCACTGAAAGCTGACGGCAAGGAGGAGCTGCCGGGTGAAGTCGGCTTCCGCCTCTACGACACGTTCGGCTTCCCGTGGGAGCTCACCGAGGAGATCCTACACGAGAACGGCCTCGACCTCGACAAAGAGGGCTTCGACAAGGCCATGAACGAGCAGCGCGAGCGCGCGAGAAATGCCCGCGCCGAGAACCAGCGCGTCGCTGTGCCGGACCTCTCGGGCATCGACGTATCGAAGCTCACGGTTGACCCGGAGGCCAAAGAAGGCAAGGTCGTCGCCATCTGGAAGGACGGCAAGCTCGTCGACGAGATCACGGACGGCGAAGAGGCCGGCATCATCCTCGACAAGACCCCGTTCTACGCAGAGGGCGGCGGACAGGTCGGCGACGAAGGCATGCTGCTCGGCGAGTTCGGCCGCATCAAGGCCACGAACGCCAAGAAGCTGCCGGACGGCACGGTCTACCACGTCTCGTACGTAGAGGAAGGCCAGCTCAAGGTCGGCGAGACGGTCAAGATCGAGGTCGACCAGGAGAAGAAGCTTGCTTCGGCGCGCAACCACACGGCAACGCATCTCTTGCAGGCAGCCCTCAAGCAGGTCGTCGGCGACCAGGTCAACCAGGCCGGTTCTTCCGTCACGCCGGACCGCCTGCGCTTCGACTTCACGAACTTCGAGCCGGTCACGCCGCAGCAGCTCGCGGATGTCGAGGAGCTCGTCAACAAGGTCATCCTCAAGGGCCAGGATGTCGAGATCTCGCACATGAGCCTCGAGGAGGCCAAGAAGGCCGGCGCGATGGCGCTCTTCTCGGAGAAATACGGCGATGTCGTGCGCGTTGTCCGCGTGCCGGGCTTCTCGATGGAGCTCTGCGCTGGCTCGCACGTCAAGAATGTCGGCCAGATCGGCATGTTCAAGATCGTCGGCGAGACGGGCATCGCCTCGGGCGTGCGCCGCATCGAAGCTATCACGGGCAAGGCTGCGCTCGACTACGCGAACGAGAAGTTCGCTGTCCTGCAGAAGGCAGCATCCCTGCTCAAGGCGAACGAGGACGATGTCCCCGCAGCTGTCGAGAAGCTGCAGGCCGAGAACAAGGAGATGGCCGGCAAGCTCGCTGATGTCGCGGCGATGCAGGAGAAGGCCGATGCTCAGCAGCTCATCGCTGGCGTCAAGGAAGTCAACGGTATCTCCGTCGTCACGGGCAAGGCCAACGTCGAGAACATGGACTCCCTGCGCGAAGTCGCCGACCTCACGCTCAGTAAGATCGAGAGCGGCGTCGTCGTGCTCGGCTGCGCCAACGATGGCAAGGTCAACCTCGTCGTCAAGGCATCGAAGGATGCCGTGAAGCGCGGCATCCATGCCGGCAAGATCATCAAGGAAGCCGCAGCAGTCGTCGGTGGCGGCGGCGGCGGACGTCCGGACATGGCACAGGCTGGTGGCAAGAAGGCAGAAGCCCTGCCGCAGGCATTCGAGAAGGCAGTGGCCGTCATCGAAGCACAGCTTGCTTAAGAGATTACAGCAGGAACCTCCCTCCTTATGAGGGAGGTTCCTTGATATCTTGGCACCTTATAAACAGATGATAGATGATGGAGGGTCCTGAATCTTGGAAGTCGATATCACAAAAAAAGTACAGTATTTGATGAAATACGGCCTCGTCGGCCTGATTCTCATTGCCGTGCTCTGTGCTGGCGGCATCTACTACTACCAGCATCAGCATAAGTACTTCAACGTCTACGACGCGCAGGTCACGAGCTCGCTCGTCGCGGCGAAAGTACACGGCAATGCGGTGATCACGGAGAAGGTCGTCGAAGACGGTGAGCACGTTGAGGCCGGCGATGTCATCGCCCATGTAAAGAGCACGGTGACGGACGAGCAGATTGCGAACCTCGAGCAGACCGTCGCGCTCTCGCAGCGCAACCTCGATGAGGTCAAGAAGGGGCAGACCGTGACGGTCGCCGTGCCGAGCCCTGCGCCGGCACCGGCTGCGAGCGCACCGCGCAGCAGCGGTTCCTTGCAGAGCGTCGCGAATGCTGAGTCCCGCATGAATCGCATGAACGAGCTCTTCGAGATGGGTGCCATCAGCGCCGTACAGCGCGATGCTGCCGTCTCGGCCTATCATGCGGCCGTAGCAGCTGCTTCGTCTTCGGCTCCTGCTGCTTCTGCGCCGTCTTCTTCGCCGGCCGTCCGCTACCAGACGACGACACAGCCGCCTGACCCGAAGGCCGTGCAGAATGCAGAGCTCCAGCTCAAGCAGGCGCAGACCGCGCTCGACAATGCCAAGCAGGATGCCGCTGAGACGGACATCGTCGCGCCGGTAGCCGGCACGGTCTACTACGCGCAGGGCATTGACGAGGGTTCGACGGTCAAGGCAGGCGAGACGGTCGCGAGCGTCGGCAATGCCGACGACATCTGGATCGAGGCCAAGGTCAGCCCCGACAAGGCCGCGAAGATCCGCCTCGGCCAGTTTGTCTCCTACGAGATCGAAGGCCACCAGCTCCAGGGCTCCGTCCAGGATATCCAGCAGCCGGTCAAGAAAGATGACCAGGCTTCGGCCGATAGCGCAGATGCAGCTGCCAGCGCCGACAACGACAATGCGGCGAATGCAGCTGGCGCAAATGGTGCTGGTGCTGGCCAGAACAGCCAGGATGCGCAGAATGCGCAGGCTGGGACAGCCGGTGCCGCTGACGGCGACGCTGCCAATGGCCAACCTGCTGCAAGCAATCAGCCCAAGACAACTGCCGAGGCCACAGATGCAGATGATGCGGATGAAGACGTCATGATCATCCGCATCTCCATCCCGTCCGGCCTCAACTTCACCCTCAAGCCAGGCATGAAAGCCGTCGTCAAGTTCGCGATGAACGCCTGACACACTGTTCTGTACTACAAAAAAGACTGCCCTAGCGGCAGTCTTTTTTGATGCAGCGTATCGCATGGAGGGGCAGGCATTCTCAGCAAGCGATACTCTGTGACAAATTTTCGGCGAATCCCTTTTCTTTTTGCAATAGCTGTGTTATAATGACAATAAATTTTCACTAACTAAAGGATTAAAGACGAAAAGTTTTGCTTTTCGGATTCGATATGAGGAGGGAATGGGTATGGTGAACCCAAAACTCAAGGATGAGCTCAACGACCAGCTCTGTGAGGCGATGCTGTCGCTGGAGACGGTGGATGAGTGCTACCAGTTCTTTGAAGACCTCTGCACGATCAGCGAGCTCAAGGCGATGAGCCAGCGGCTCGAGGTTGCGCGGATGCTGCGCGCGGGTCATACGTACGATGACATCGTCGCGCGCACGGGTGCGAGCACGGCGACAATCAGCCGCGTCAAGCGCTGCCTCAATTACGGCGCAGACGGCTACAACATTGTTCTCGATCGCCTGGACCCGGATGAGGGGGAGGACTCTTCAGGCGACTGAATGAGTTTTTATAATAGGAAGAGAATGCAATCAAGATAAAAGGAGACAGACCCATGGATAAAGAAAGACTGACACTGGAGATCCCGTACGGCATGCGCGACTTCCTGCCGGTGGAGGCTGCGGAGAAGCGCGCCATCGAGACGGAGCTCGCTTCCTTGTTTGCGGAGTGGGGCTACGACGAGGTCGTCACGCCGACCATCGAGTACCTCGACAACTTGACGCTCGGCACGAGCCGCGCACTGGAGCCGCATCTCTTCAAGCTCTTCGACAAGGATAACCGCACGCTCGCGCTGCGCCATGAGATGACGACACCGATTGCGCGCCTCGCAGCCAGCCGCCTGCGCGACTATCCGCAGCCGCTGAAGCTCTCCTACGTCAGCAGTGCCTTCCGCTATGAGCAGACGCAGGCTGGCCGCCAGTGTGAGTTCCATCAGGCCGGCGTCGAGCTCATGGGCAGCGCGACGGCCTTTGCTGATGCCGAGGTCATCGCGCTCGCCATCCAGGGCTTGCTGCGCGCCGGCCTCACGGACTTCACGATCTGCCTCGGCCAGGTCGAGTTCGTCTCGGGCATCATGAACCAGTACCAGCTCGCCGACGAGACGAAGCAGAAGCTCCAGACGGCGCTCGAGAAGCACGACCTCGTCTCCTTCCACCGCGCGATCAAGGCGCTCGGACTTCCGGAGAAGGCCAAGAAGACGCTCGGCTATCTGCCGCTTCTGAACGGCGGCGAGGAGATGCTCAAGAAGAGCTACACGCTGGCACTCAACGAGCAGAGCCGCCGCGCACTCGACAACCTCGCGGAGATCTACCGCCTGCTGAAGTCGTACGGCGTCGAGCAGTATGTGCGCTTTGACCTCGGCATCATCCGCGATTTCAGCTACTACACGGGCATGGTCTTCGAGGCCTACACGCCGGAGCTCGGCTTCCCGCTCGCTGGCGGCGGTCGTTACGACCACCTGCTTTCGGATTTTGGCAATGCCTGCCCGGCCACGGGTTTTGCCATCGGCATCGAGCGCATCCTGCTCGCGCTGACGCGCCAGGGGCTCGAGAAGCCGGACCAGTCGAAAGACGTCTATCTCGGCTACGCGCCGGGCCGCGAGCACGACGCCATCCAGAAGGCACAGGAGCTGCGCGCAGACGGCAAGGTCGTCGAGCTCGCGCTCATGTGCCAGGATGAGGCGGATGCCCGCGAGATGCAGCAGACGAAGGGCTACGAGAGCCTCGTCTATCTCGCCTGACCATGCTACAGCAGATGTACGGGCGCGTGCGCCAGTTCGTGCGCGCTGTCACGCAGCATATGGGGGAGGCTGACCACGCCTTTGTGCGCGCGAACTTGCCCGCGAAGGCACTGCCGCTCTTCTACGCGATGCATCCGGCCGACCAGGTCCACGCGTGTAATGTCGCCTATACGTCGCGTGCGCTTGCAGGCGAGCGCGGGCTGCCAGAAGAGCAGCGTGCCTTCCTCATCCGCTGCGCGCTGCTGCACGATGTCGGCCGCCGCAGGGGGGACCTCGACATCCTCGGCAAGGTCTTCGCCGTCCTGATGATGCACTACTTGCCGCGCACTTCCGGGCGCCTCATGATGCGCGAGGGCCGTTTGGGCCATGCGCTCTACGTCTACCGCCATCATCCCGCCATCGGCGCGGCTCTGCTGCGCGGGATCGGCATGGAGGCGGAGGCCGGCGTCATCGAGTGCCATCATCAGGCAGCATCGGCCGGCGACAGCTTTGTGCTCACGCTGCTGCGCGAGGCCGATGCACAGAATTAAGCACATTCGTTTTCTCTAAGAACACAATAAAACATTTTACAAAGATTTCTTGACGAATCGTGATTTTGGTGTTAACATAGGGTTCATCGAATCCTTTAGTAAGATAAAGAACGAAAATCGTAGAATCATCTCAGGAGAGGGAATATGAAAAATACCATGGATTACCTGACCATCGCCCTGCCGAAGGGCAAGCTCTTCTCGCTCTCGGCTGACCTCTTAGCCAAGGCGGGCTACACGGCGGAAGGTCTTTCGGATAAGTCGCGCAAACTCGTCATCTCGAATGAAGAGAAGAAGATCCGCTTCATCGTCTCCAAGACGGCAGATGTGCCGACGTACGTCGAGTACGGCGCGGCCGACATCGGCGTCATCGGCAAGGATGTGCTGCTGGAGTCGGGCAAGGATGTCTACGAGCTTCTAGACCTCGGCTTTGGCCGCTGCCACCTCATGATGGCGGTGCCGAAGGCCGAGAAGCGCGAGAAGCTCGTCGACTACGACCACACGCGCGTCGCGACGAAGTTCCCGCACATCGCCGAGCAGTTCTTCAACAAGCACGGCATGCAGATGGAGTACATCAAGCTAAACGGCTCGATCGAGCTCGGCCCGATCGTCGGGCTCTCTGAGAGCATCGTCGATATCGTCGAGACGGGCACGACGCTCCGGGAAAACGACCTCGAGGAGATTGCCTACATCCTCGACGCGACGGCGCGGCTCATCGTCAACCGCGTGAGTTTCAAGCTCAAGTTCGACCGCATCAGCCAGCTCACGGAAGAGCTGCGCAAGATTCTCGAGCTCGAGCAGCAGGCAAAGGCTGAGGCGTAAGCACAGCAGCAGGGATAGACAGTGGAAAGCGAGGAAGTATAGATGAAGATCGTAAAAGCCAGTGAAGTCGGAGAATATGCCATTGAGAAGATGCTGACGAAGGCATCCTTTGATGAAGTAGAGCTCAGCCCGAAAATCCGCGAGGCCAACAAGAAGACGTTTGGCCGCGATATGACGGCAGCCGAGCTCGTGCGCCAGATCGTCGGCGATGTGCGCCGCGAGGGCGACGCCGCGGTCATCCGCTACACGAGCCTCATCGACCGGGTCGACTACAAGCCTGAGGACTTCCTCGTGACGGAGGCCGAGTATGAGGCGGCTGAGAAGGCGGCAGATCCCGCCGTCGTCGAGTCGCTGCGCAAGGCGGCTGAGAACGTGCGCCGCTACCATCAGGAGCAGAAGCCGAACTCGTGGATGACGTATCGCGAGAAGGGCTCCATCCTCGGCCAGTCCATCATCCCGCTCGACCGCGTCGGCATCTACGTGCCGGGCGGCACGGCTGCCTACCCGTCATCCGTCATCATGAACGCTGTGCCGGCCTCGGTCGCCGGTGTCGGTGAGATCATCATGATGGTACCGCCGAAGAACGGCAAGATCAATCCCTATGTCCTCATCGCCGCGCGTGCGGCCGGCGTCAAGAAAATCTACAAGATCGGCGGCGCTCAGGCCATCGCTGCGATGGCCTTCGGCACGGAGACCATCCCGCGTGTCGACAAGATCACGGGCCCGGGCAACATCTTCGTCACGCTGGCCAAGAAAGAGGTCTACGGCCATGTCGACATCGACATGCTCGCAGGGCCGAGCGAGATCCTCATCGTCGCCGACAAGACGGCGGACCCCGTTTACACGGCGGCCGACATGCTGAGCCAGGCCGAGCACGACCCGCTGGCCTCGAGCATCGTCATCACGGACGATGAGGAGCTTGCCGGCAAGGTCGCAAAGGAAGCGGAGAAACAGCTCGCCAAGCTGCCGCGCCGCGAGATTGCGCAGGCGTCGATTGACCGCAACGGCCTGATCGTCGTCGCCGAGGACATGATGCAGGCCATGCGCTTTGCCAATGTCTCGGCGCCGGAGCACATGGAGCTCCTGACGGCCCAGCCGTTCCAGCTGCTGCCGTACGTGCGCCATGCCGGTGCCGTCTTCCTCGGTGCTTACTCGCCGGAGCCGCTCGGCGACTACTTCGCCGGCCCGAACCACGTGCTGCCGACGGGCGGTACGGCGCGCTACTACTCCGTGCTCAACGTCGAGACGTTCATGAAGCGCACGAGCATCATCTCGTACACGCAGCCGGCGCTCTCCGATGTCAGCGAGGACATCATCCGCCTCGCGGAGACCGAGGGCTTGCAGGCACATGCCAATGCCATCCGCATCCGCCGCGAGCAGAAGTGAAACGATAGGTAAATAATCGATATCTGATATAGAAGGGATAGGGGACTATGCTGAATTACCGCAACGGCCTTGCCGATATGCCATCCTACGACGTCGTCGAGCGTCCCTGGGAGATCAAGATCAACGCCAATGAGTGCAATATGAGCCTGCCGCCGCTCGTCGAGGAGCGCGTCATGAACCGCCTCGGGACGGTCGCGTTCAATCGCTATCCGAATGAGCAGTACGATGACCTGCGCGACCAGATCGCGCGCAACTTCTCCATGCAGCGCGAGAACGTGCTGATCGGCAGCGGCTCGTCTGAGATCATCGAGAAGCTCTTCTACTGCTTTGGCGGCAGCCCGGAGGCTAAGATCGTCTATCCGCAGCCGTCGTTCTCGATGTACAAGATCTACGCCAAGGCGGCTGAGGCCATGGGCGTGCCCGTCGACCTCAATCCGGAGGACTACTCGCTCGACATCGACAAGTTCATCCAGACGGTCAACGAAGAGAAGGCGACGCTCGCCGTCATCTGCAATCCGAACAACCCGACGGGCAATGCCTTCACGGTCGAAGAGATCGAGAAGATTGCCTCGAATATCGACTGCGCCTTCCTCGTCGACGAGGCGTACATGGAATTCTACGGTCAGACGGCAGTGCGCCTGCTGGCAAAGTACCCGAACATGATCATTGCGCGCACCTTCTCGAAGGCGTACGGCCTCGCCTCGTGCCGCGTGGGCTACATGCTCGCGGATGCGAAGATCGTCGAGATGATCGACAAGTCCTACATGCCGTACCACATGAATGTGCTCTCACTCGTCACGGCCGACATCTGCTACCAGATGCGCCAGGAGTTCGTGCCGCATATCCAGATCATGATCTCGGAGCGCAAGCGCATGCAGGAAGAGCTCAAGAAGCTGCCGGGTGTCAAAGTCTTCCCGTCGGAGACGAACTTCATCCTCGTCCACTACGATAAGGCGCAGGAGCTCAACGCGCTCTTCGAGTCGAAGGGAATCGGTGTGCGCCACTTCGGCGATGCGCCGGGCCTCAAGGACTGCCTGCGCATCTCGATGGGCCGCCGCGAGGAGAACGACATCTGGTACAGCTACTTCAAGGCATTCACGGAGGGGAGAGCATGAGTATCCGCACAGCGACCGTCGAGCGCAAGACGGCAGAGACGAGCGTCAAGCTCATCCTCAATCTCGATGGCAACGGCCACGGTGTCATCGACTCGGGAATCGGCTTCTTTGACCATATGCTCAACCTCATGACGGCCCACGGCCTCATGGACCTCACACTCGCCTGCGACGGCGACATCGACGTCGACGGGCATCATTCCGTCGAGGACATCGGCATCACGCTGGGGCAGGCGTTCAAGCAGGCCATCGGCGATAAGAAGGGCATCCGCCGCTACGGTACGTTCTATCTGCCGATGGACGAAGCGCTGGCCTTCGTCTCTTTAGACATCAGCGGCCGTCCGTTCCTCGTCTACGACGGCGGCGAGATGGCCCCGATGATCGGCGGCTACGATACGGAGCTCACCGAGGAATTCCTGCGGGCCTTCGCCATCAATGCTGGCATCACCCTGCACGTCCGCGTACTCTACGGCAAGAACTCGCACCACAAGGTAGAGGCCATCTTCAAGGCCCTCGGCCACGCTCTGCGCATCGCCGTCGAGAAGGACCCGCGCGTTGACGGCATCCCGTCGACGAAGGGCTCGCTCTGAGCCCGTGCCCGATACGATAGGAGGAATATGCATGATTGCAATCATTGATTACGGTGTCGGCAATCTCTTCAGCGCCGAGAAGGCTTTTGCCGCGCTCGGCGCGGATGTCCGCGTGACGAGTGACGAGAGCACCATCCGCCAGGCCGACAAGATCGTGCTGCCGGGCGTCGGTGCCTTCGGCGACTGCATGAAGAATCTCGAAGAGAGCGGCCTCATCCCCGTGCTCAAGGAGTCTGTCGCTGCAGAAAAGCCGCTGCTTGGCATCTGTGTCGGCCTGCAGGTCCTCTTCGATGGCAGCGAGGAGAGCCCGGGGGCGAAAGGCCTCGGCCTCATTCACGGCATGGTGAAGAAGATCCAGGCGCCGGGCCTCAAAGTCCCGCACATGGGCTGGAACTCCATCAAGGTCCGCGAGCCGCGCGAGAAGCTTGACCTCTTCAAAGGCCTCTCGGACAAGCCCTACGTCTACTTCGTGCACAGCTACCACGCCGTGCCGGAGGACAAGAGCGTCATCACGGCCACGACGGAGTACGGCGAGCAGCTGACGGCCGCCGTCGCCTGCGGCAACATCCAGGCCACGCAGTTCCACCCGGAGAAATCCGGCGACGTCGGGCTCGCCATCCTGAAGAATTTTGTTGAAGGTTAAGAAGGTTAAGAGGAGAATCCCATGATCATATTCCCAGCAATCGATATCCGCGGCGGCAAGTGCGTGCGACTCTTGAAAGGCGACTTTGAGAAGGAGACGGTCTTCTCGGACAAACCAGAGGAGATGGCAAAAAAGTGGCAGGCGCAGGGCGCCGAGTTCCTGCACCTCGTCGACCTCGACGGGGCGCTTGCCGGCAAGTCGCAGAATCTCGCGACGGTCGAGAAGATCCTCGCGGCCGTCGACATCCCTGTCGAGCTCGGCGGCGGCATCCGCACGATGGAGAACATCGATGACGTCCTCGCGCTCGGCGTGCGCCGCGTCATCCTCGGCTCCGTTGCCGTGCGCGATCCGGAGCTCGTCCGCGAGGCCTGCGCGAAGTACGGCGACCGCATCGTCGTCGGCATCGACGCCAAGGACGGCATCGTCGCTGTCGACGGCTGGGGCGTCTCGGGCAATGTCGAAGCCACGGCACTCGCCAAGGAGATGAAGAAGGCCGGCGTCAAGACGATCATCTACACGGATATCTCGCGCGACGGCACGCTTTCGGGCGTCAATGTCGAAGCGACGGCCAAGCTCGCCCGAGAGAGCGGCGTCGCCATCGTCGCTTCGGGCGGCGTCAAGTCCATCGCCGACATCGAGGCGCTGAAGCCCTATGAGAAGGACGGCATCGAGGGCGTCATCGTCGGCAAGTCCATCTACATGGGGACGCTGGACCTCGCGAAGGCTATTGAAATCGCGGCGAAGGAGGACTAAAATAGATGTATACGAAACGCATTATCCCTTGTCTTGACGTCAAGGACGGGCGTGTCGTCAAGGGCACGAACTTTGTCGGACTGCGCGACGCGGGCGACCCCGTCGAGCTCGCTGCCCGTTACGACGAGGAGCGGGCGGATGAGCTCGTCTTCCTCGATATCACGGCCTCGAGCGACAACCGCGGCACGATGGTCAATGTCGCGCGCGACTGCGCCTCGAAGGTGTTCATCCCGTTCACGGTCGGCGGCGGCATCCGCACGGTCGAGGACATGCGCCGCATGCTCAAGGCCGGTGCCGACAAGACGTCGCTCAACACGGCAGCCGTAAAGAATCCGGGCCTCCTCAAGGAGGGCGCGGAGAAGTTTGGCCGCCAGTGCATGGTGCTCGCCGTCGACGCGCGTCGCGCGGGCGACCAAAAGTGGGAGGTCTACGTCAACGGCGGCCGCACGCCGACTGGCCTCGACTGCCTTGAGTGGGTCAAGAAGGCCGTCGAGCTCGGCGCCGGCGAGATCCTTCTGACGAGCATGGATGCCGACGGCACGAAGGATGGCTACGACATCGAGCTGACGCGCGCCGTCTCCGACGCCGTCAACGTGCCGGTCATTGCCTCGGGCGGCGCCGGCAAGCTCGAGCACTTCTACGACGTCCTGACCCTCGGCCATGCCGACGCCGTGCTCGCGGCATCCGTCTTCCATTACGGCCAGTTCACCGTGCGTCAGGTCAAGGAATACTTGAAATCCCGCGGAGTGGAGGTTCGATTCTAATGGCAAATGCAGAAAATACGATTGACATCTCGATGGTCAAGTTCGACGAGAAGGGCCTTGTGCCTGCCGTCGTGCAGGAGGAGAACGGCCAGGTGCTCATGCTGGCCTACATGAACGAGGAATCCCTCAAGAAGACGCTGGAGACGGGCTACACCTGGTTCTTCAGCCGCAGCCGCCAGAAGCTCTGGCAGAAGGGCGAGACGTCTGGCAACGTCCAGAAGGTCAAGGAAATCTCCTACGACTGCGACGGCGACACATTGCTCGTGCGCGTGCATCAGACGGGCGTCGCCTGCCATACGGGCACGTACACCTGCTTCAGCGGCCGCAAGCTCGCAGGCGGGGAGGAGAAGGGCATCGCTGTCGTGCCGCCGGAGAAGAAGGCCGACCTCGCTGCTGTCCTCTACGATCTCTACAACGTCATCCAGGACCGCCGCCTCAACCCGGTCGAGGGTTCCTACACGAACTACCTGTTCGACAAGGGCCAGGACAAGATCCTGAAGAAGGTAGGCGAGGAGGCCGTCGAGACAATCATCGCCTCGAAGAACAACGTCCGCAAGGAGATCCTCTATGAGATGGGCGACCTCTGGTATCACTGCCTCGTCCTGCTCGCCTATCACAACATCTCCCCGGAGGAGCTCTTCGCCGAGCTCATGGGCCGCAGACAGGGCGCAGCCTACCATAAATTCACCGGCAAGACCGGCGTGCGCCCAGACCTCTGATTGCGTCAGATAGCCTGCCTGTGGTATACTGGACAGAGTTTGCAAAGACCCTCGGTTTTTCCGGGGGCTTTTTTGTGGATCGGATGAGTAGATGAACCGGGAATCGAAAGGAAACGAGAAATGACGAATGAGATGACACCAGAGCAGCGCCAGACGGGGCGCGCCCTCGCGCAGCTCCAGAAACGCATCCAGAAGATGCACGCGCTGCGCGACAAGATGAACGCGGGCCTCGCGCGCGTGACGGAGGCGAACCTCGACCTCGCGCTGACGCAGAAGAAGAACCTGCGCGCCCTCTCGGCCGAGTACGATGCGCTCGCCCAGGAAGTGCACTGCCTGCCGCCCCTTGATGCCGCTGCCGTACTCGAGGATGAGTACAACTACATCCTGACCATCGGCAACATCATCGAGACGACGCGCGAGCTCAAGAAGCGGTCCAAGATCGATGACGATGTGCGTGAGAGCATCACGAGCGGCCTCGTGCAGTTCTACGAGGGCCTGCGCGGCGAACTCGCGCGTGCCGCCTATCAGAAAGAGCAGCAGCACAAGCAGCAGTAGAAAATTTTCTTTTTGTGACGTTTCTCTCTTGACGCCGCGTTGCAGGGCTCATATAATGAAGGTATAAAAACAAAAAAGAAGCCTTGCAGGGCTGACGGATGAGTGGAATTGACCACATGTCCTGCAACGTTATGATCAGCCGACCGTCTGGGCAGGGCATCTGTTCCGGACGGTCTTTTTTGATTCTCCGCGGATGGATGCCCAAGGCATTTCTGGAGGTAGATCAAATGAGAAATCGCTGGCTTATCGCGCTGAGCGCCGTCGGGATCCACATCTCGATCGGCAGTGTCTATGCATGGAGCGTCCTGACGCGCCCCATCATGAAGGAGATGGGCTTCTCGCTCGCCGAGACGACCTGGACCTTCTCGCTGGCCATCCTGTTCCTCGGATTCTCCGCGGGCTTCCTCGGCAGCTTCGTCGAGAAGATCGGCCCGAAGAAGAGCGGCCTGATTGCCATGACGTTCTTCGGCGCGGGCATGCTCGGCACGGCTTACGCCATCTCGGCACAGAGCCTCACGCTCCTGTATCTCTTCTACGGTGTCATCGGCGGCATCGGCCTCGGTGTTGGCTACATCACGCCAGTCTCGACACTCGTCAAATACTTCCCGGATCACCGCGGCTTTGCGACGGGCCTCGCCATCATGGGCTTCGGCTTTGCGGCACTGATCGCGGGGCCTGTCATGCAGTACCTGACGGCGACCGTCGGACTCGTCAACAACTTCCTGATTCTCGGCTGTGCCTACATGCTCATCATGGGTGCATCTTCGCTCTATCTGAAGCCGCCGGTCCTTAAGGACAGCACGGGCAAGGTCACGCACATCCAGCAGGGGGTGACGGCCAATGAGGCGCTCAAGACGTGGCAGTTCGCCTCGCTCTGGTGGATCTTCTTCGTCAACATCACGTGCGGCATCGGCCTCCTGGCTGTTGCCTCGCCGATGGCCCAGGAAGTCATCGGCATGGATGCCGCAGCTGCTGCCTCGATGGTCGGCATCATTGGCGTCTTCAATGGCGGCGGCCGCATCGTCTGGTCGACAATCTCCGACTTCATCGGCCGCGGCCGCGTCTACATGCTCTTCTTCCTGCTCGAGGTCCTCGCGTTCTGGCAGCTCGGCCAGACGAAGGAAGCCCTCGTCTTTGAGCTCCTCGTGCTCTTGATCATCAGCTGCTATGGCGGCGGCTTCTCGTGCATGCCGGCTTATCTCTCCGATATCTTCGGCACGCGCCAGCTCAGCGCCATCCACGGCCGCATCTTGACGGCCTGGGGCCTCGCCGGCGTCGCCGGACCGTCCATCGTCTCGTACTTCCATGCGCAGACGGGCGGCTACACGGCTTCGCTCTACTTCTTTGCCGCCTGCTTCGTGCTCAACTTCATCATCGCCGCCGTGCTCAAGCAGTACGGCCAGCGCAAGAAGGAGACTCGCACGGCACTCTGATACCTTGATACAGACAACCCCTTTGACTCCGGTCTCTATGGTTGGCGCGTGGCGCTAGGCATAGCGTCACGCTTGGTTGGCGTCGCCGGGGTCAGCAAATCCTGCTTCATCTCCGGATGAAGCAGGATTTTTGGTATTCTGTGGCGAATGAATAGAGAGCAAGAGTAAAGAAAGGATGATTTATTAATGAAAACGATTGCCCTGATTGCCCACGACAAGAAGAAGAGCGAGATGCTCGAGTTCGTCGGCCACCACAAGGAACTCCTCTCGAAGTTCCACCTGATCGCGACGCGCACGACAGGTACCCTGATCAACGACACCTTCGGCCTCGGCGTCGAGACGATGCTCTCCGGCCCGATGGGCGGCGACCAGCAGATTGGCGCGCGCGTCGCCGTCGGCGATGTCGACTATGTCATCTTCCTGCGCGACCCGCTGACGTCCCAGCCGCACGAGCCGGACATCAACGCCCTGCTGCGCCTCTGTGACGTCCACGACGTGCCGCTCGCAACGAACCGCAAGAGCGGCCACATCCTGCTCGCCTATGCCGCTGCACATATGGAGGACAAGGAAGAGCCCGCAGCAGAATGATTTCCTGCGTGTACATCTGTGTATACATAAAGGAAATCAATTGACAACGCTCTCAAAAACTCCTATAATAATCCACAAAGCAATGTTGCTTGAGACATCCATCACAGCAACATTGCTTTTCCTTTTCTGGCATCATCAAACGTAACGGAAACCTGAAGGGGTGGGTATTATGGATTTATCGAAGCTGTTGGCGGATGTCAACAATTTTGTCTGGGGCCCCGTCATGCTGGTACTGCTCGTCGGTACGGGCATTTTCCTGACGGTGCGCCTGAAGTTCCTGCCATGGCGCAATCTCGGCTATGCGATCCACATGGTCTTCTCGAAGCGCGACAAGCACGCCGGTGATATCTCGCCGTTCCAGTCGCTGATGACGGCGCTCTCCGCAACGATTGGCACGGGCAACATCGTCGGTGTCGCAACGGCCATGGTCCTTGGCGGCCCGGGTGCGCTCGTCTGGATGTGGATCAGCGCGGCCTTTGGCCTCTCGACGAAGTACGGTGAGTCGGTCCTGGCCGTCAAGTACCGCGAGACGAACAGCGTCGGCGAGATGGCCGGCGGCCCGATGTACGCGATGAAGAACGGCATCAAGAACAAGTACGTCGGCCGCACGCTTGCGTTCCTGTTCTCGCTCTTTGTCGTGCTTGCCTCCTTCGGCATCGGCAACATGACGCAGGCCAACTCGATCGCGGCAGCGCTCTCGAGCAGCTACGGCATCCCGACGTGGCTCATCGGCGGTGTCATCGCAGTCATGGCGCTCAGCGTCCTCGTGCGCGGCATCCGCAGCATCGGTTTCGTCTCGAGCATCATCGTGCCGGTCATGGCCGCCTTCTACTTCCTGGTCTCGATTGTCGTCATCTGCGCCAACTTTGAGGCCGTGCCATCCGGCATCGCGGAGATGTTCCGCATGGCCTTCTCGTTTGATTCTGTCGCGGGCGGCATCGGCGGTTCCATCGTCGCTTCGATGCTGACCTCCATGCGTTGGGGCGTCGCGCGCGGCGTATTCTCCAATGAGGCCGGTCTCGGCTCCGCGCCGATTGCAGCGGCCGCGGCCCGCACGGACCACGCTTCGCGCCAGGGCTACGTTAACATGACGGGCACTTTCTTCGACACGATGATCATCTGCATGCTCACGGGCCTCGTCATCGCCTCATCCGGTGTGCTCGGTACGGTCGACCCGGCGACGGGCAAGCTCGTCTCTGGCGTCCAGCTGACGATCCTCGCGTTCTCGACGGTCTTTGGCCCGTACGCGAAGCTCATCGTCTCCGTCTCGATTGCGCTCTTCGCGTTCTCGACCATCCTCGGCTGGGAGTACTATGGCGAGAAGGCGCTCGAATACCTGATCGAGAAGCGTCCGGTCATCATGGCCTACCGCGTCATCTTCTCGCTCGTGACCTTTGTTGGCGCGACGACGACGCTCGAGGTCGTCTGGAACTTCTCCGATACGATGAACGGCCTCATGATCATCCCGAACCTCATCTGCCTGCTCTGGCTCAACAAGGACATCGCGCAGGAGTGCTTCGATTACGAGGAGCACGTCGTGGCCTTTGAGAAGAAGGGCCAGCAGATCGACTACCAGGGCGCAGGCGAGGCAGCCGAGGACGAGCTCGCCAGCCAGAAGTCCTGAAGCCGTGTTTTGCGACAGGTCATCAGCGCTTGACACAACGACAACTGAATTGCGAATTGAAACAAATGGCTCTTCTATGATAGAATAGAAGGGCCGTTTTTCGGCTTTTTATATTGCGATTTCAGTAACGCGAGCTTGTAATGCGACTGTATCAGATGGGAGAGTGAAAATTGGAGAAAGAATTGCTGAGACTCGAGCATATCGACAAATTCTATGGCAGCCGTCAGATCCTCGAGGACCTGAACCTCGTCATTCACGAAAACGAATTCCTGACGCTCTTAGGGCCGTCGGGCTGTGGCAAGACGACGACATTGCGCCTGATTGGCGGCTTTGAGCGTCCGGACAAGGGGCGCATCCTGTTCGACGGGCAGGACATTACGAAGCTGCCGCCGGAGAGGCGGCAGGTCAACACCGTCTTCCAGAAGTATTCCCTGTTCTCGAACATGGATGTGGCTGAGAACATCGCCTTCGGCCTCAAGATCAAGGGCAAGTCCGCCGCCTACATCCGCGACAAGATCAAGTATGCGCTGAAGCTCGTCAACCTCGATGGCTACGAGCATGCCGACGTCACGGCGCTCTCGGGCGGCCAGCAGCAGCGTATCGCCATCGCGCGCGCCGTCGTCAACGAGCCGAAGGTCCTGCTGCTCGACGAGCCGCTTTCAGCGCTCGACCTCAAACTGCGCCAGAGCATGCAGCGCGAGCTCGTCAAGATCAAGCGCGAGCTCGGCATCACCTTCGTCTTCGTCACGCACGACCAGGAGGAGGCCCTCTCGATGTCGGACACGGTCGTCGTCATGAACCAGGGCTGGGTCCAGCAGATCGGCACGCCGGAGAGCGTCTACAATGAGCCGGAGAACGCCTTTGTCGCAGACTTCATCGGTGACAGCAACATCATCGACGGCATCATGGTGCGCGACAAGCTCGTCCACCTCCTGGGCAAGGACATCCCGTGCATCAACACGGGCTTTGGCGAGAATGTCCCCGTCGACGTTCAGATCCGCCCGGAGGACATCCAGATCTGTGCGCCGGAGGACGGCCAGTACCGCGGCACCATCCGCTCTGTCGTCTTCAAGGGCACGGTCTACGACATCACGATCGAGGCGGGCGGCTTCTCGTGGCTTGTCCAGACAATCACGGGCCACGAGCAGGGCCGGGAAGTCGGCATCCGCCTGGCGCCGGCGAACATCCAGATCATGGCCAAGCCTGCCTCGGAAGATGAGGAGGCGGCGCATGATGCATGACAGCAAAAGCGTTGCGCGGCTGTTTGCAGCGCCGTTCACGGTCTGGGCCGTCCTTTTCATCGTGCTGCCGCTCTTCTTCGTCCTCTATCACGGCCTGACGGATGGGGAAGGGGCCTTCACGCTCGCGAACCTCTGGGAGGCCGTGCAGATGGAGTATCTCAGGGCGCTCGGCCTCTCGGTGGAGCTCGCACTCGTCAGCACCGTCATCTGCCTCGTGCTCGCCTATCCGCTCTGCATGATCCTGCAGGAGATCAAGCGCGGCCGCATGGTCCTGATCTTCCTCTTGTTCCTGCTGCCGCTCTGGATGAACTCGCTCCTGACGACGATGGCCTGGCAGACCATCCTCGAGAAGAACGGCATCATCAACATGGTGCTGCACGCACTCGCGCTGCCGGAGGTCACGCTCATCAACACGCCGCTGGCCATCGTCATCGGCATGGTCTACAACTTCCTGCCGTACATGGTGCTGCCGCTCTACGTCTCGCTCTCGCACATCGACAAGAGCATCATCGAAGCGGCGCACGACCTCGGCGCGGGCCGCTGGCAGACCTTTCGCCGCATCGTCTTCCCGCTCTCGCTGCCCGGCGTCATCAGCGGTTGCACGATGGTCTTCATCCCCGCGCTGACGACTTTCGTCATCAGTGCGCTCCTCGGCGGCAACAAGATCCTCCTGATCGGCAACATCATCGAGCAGGAGTTCACGGCCGCCTATGACTGGCAGCTCGGCAGCGCCCTCTCGATGATCCTCATGGTCTTCATCATCCTCAATATCGTGGTAGAAGCCTTTTCGGAGCGCAATGCGAAGGAGCAGGAGGTGGATTCGTGATGGCAAAGCTCAAGAAAATCTATCTCGGCATCATCATCGTCTTCCTCTACGCGCCAATCCTTGTCCTCATCGCGCAGTCGTTCAATGCGAGCCGCTACCGCGGCCAGTGGACGGGCTTCACCCTGCAGTGGTACGAGAAGCTCTTCACGAGCGAGGACATCATTGAGGCATTCCTCAACACATTGACGATTGGCCTGACGGCTGCGTTCTTCGCGACGCTCCTCGGGCTCATCACGGCGCTTGCCATCCGCAATCTCTCGAAGAAGAGCCAGCTCGTCTTCCGCGGCCTCGCGAATGTGCCGCTCCTCAACGCCGACATCGTCACGGGCATCTCGCTGATGCTGCTGTTTCTCGGCCTCGGCCTGCGCCTCGGCTACGACACGATCCTCATGGCGCACGTCGTCATCAACCTGCCCTACGCGATGCTCTGCATCCTGCCGCAGGTCATGGGACTCGACCACGTCTGCTACGAGGCCGCGCTCGATCTCGGCGCGACGCCTTTCCAGGCCTTCCGCAAGGTCATCCTGCCGGAACTGCGCCCCGGCATCGCCGCGGCCTTCCTGCTGTCATTTGCCATGTCGGCCGACGACTTCATCGTGACGTACTTCACGAAGGGCGCGGGCATCGACACCTTGACGACAGCCATCTACGCGCAGCTCAAGCTCGGCATCCATCCCGAGATGTACGCGCTCTCCACACTGTTCTTCCTCGGCGTCATCGCCTTTGTGGCACTGCTCATGGTCAACTGGCGCCTGCTGAAACGCCGCCAGGGAAAGGAGTGGGTATGATGAAGAAACTATCGGCTCTATTATTGCTCCTGTGTTTCATGACGGCCTTCCTAACGGCTGGCTGTGACAGCCTGGCCGAGGAGGAAGAGGCGGGGGATGACACGCTCTACATCTACAGCTGGGGCGACTACCTCGACTCGGACGTCATCGCGCAGTTCGAGGAGGAGACGGGCATCCACGTCGTGCTCGACGAGTTCGACACGAATGAGAGCATGTACCCGCGCGTCAAGGAGGGAGCGACGAATTACGACCTCATCTGCCCGTCGGACTACATGATCCAGAAGATGGCCGAGAACGACCTCTTGCAGCCGCTCGACTACGACCAGCTGCCGAATGCCAAGAAGTACATCGGCGAGGATTTCCTCAAGCAGGCTGAGTCGTACGACCCGGGCAACCGCTATTCCATCCCGTACTGCTGGGGCACGGTCGGCCTTATGTACAACAAGAAGCTCATTCACAGTGAAGATGGTGAGATTGACAGCTGGTCGCCTCTCTTCGACCCGGCCTACAAGGACGAGATCCTCATGCAGGATTCCGCGCGCGATGCCTTCATGATCCCGCTGCGCCTCATGGGAGATTCCATGAACACGAAGGACTCGAAGGAACTTGAGGCGGCGCGCGACATGCTGATCGCGCAGAAGCCGCTCGTCCAGGCCTACGGTGTCGACGACATCCGCGACAAGCTCGCCTCGGGAGAGGCCGCGCTCGGCGTCATCTATTCGGGCGAGGCCATCAACCTCCTCAAGGCCAATCCAGATCTCGCGTTCTGTCCCGCACCGAAGGAGGGCACGAACCTCTGGATGGACGGCTGGGTCATCCCGAAGAAGGCCAAGCATGTCGAGAATGCCCATAAGTTCATCGACTTCCTCTGCCGCCCGGACATCGCCGCGAAGAACTTCGAGGCACTCGGCTACTCCACGCCGAACACTGCCGTCCAGGCGCTCGTCGAGGACGACATGGACGAGGACGAAATAGAGATTGCCTTCCCTGACCCCGCGGTCTACCGCGGTCAGGAGACATACCAGTATCTCGGCGAAGCCATCGACAAGCTCTACACCAAGCTCTGGCTCCAGGTCAAGGTTGAATAAAGTCGAATGGCGAGAACTGCCTATTGCAGTCTCCCGCCGTATCCCATATAATATAGGGTAGCAGAATCAAATGCCGGCACTTTGTGCCGGTTTTCTATATCTATACATGCGAAAGGATGGCAGCAGATGCAGAAATTCCGGATTGTTCCGAGTCGGAAGAATATGTTCTGGCAGCTCGTGCAGGGCATGCGGCTGGAAGAGGGGGATAAGGCACTCCTGCGCGAGGCCACGATCCGCCACGTCGAGGTCTGCACGCGCACAAACAGCTGGGAGATCGCGCTGAGCACGCAGACATTGCTGCCGGAAGCACTGCTCGAATCGGCAGCCGACCAGATCGCCAAGAAGTGCCAGCTCGACGCTGTCGTCTTCTACCAGGATGTCGTCAACATCGAGGACGCTCTCGCGAAAATCTGGCCAAGGCTCGTCTACGAGACGGCGGAGGGCAATCCGACGGTCTACGAGCTCCTGAAGCGCTCGAAATACACGGTCGACGGCAGCCACATCCTCATCGATGTGCCGGGCGAGCTCGGCGGCGAGATCATGCGCGCGCATTCCGTCACGCAGGTCATGAGCCAGATCATCGAGAAGGCGGTCGGCTACCGCTGCCACGTCGAGTGCGAGGCCAGCGAGGAAGTGCTGCAGAATCTCGAGGTCGACGACAGTTTCCAGAATCCCGATTACCTTGAGGCACTGCAGCACGAGAAGGCCCGCCGCGCCAAGGAAGCCCGCGTTGCTGAAGAAGCGGCAGAGCGCTCCGCAGGCGAAGTGGAGGAGGGCGGCATTCCTGCGCCGACCTTTGCCCGCACAGCGAGCACGGCAGACGAGCGCGCACCGCTTTCGCGCTATGAAGCGGCCGCTCCCGCCCATGAAGCTGCTGCGTCTAAGGCGGCTGCGCCGAAGCCTGCGAAGAAGACGGTGAAGCCTTCGGATCATACGGCCCACGAGAATGAGCCGGTCGTCGTGCAGGACAGGGGCAATCTCATCTTTGGCCGCGGCGTCTCGGGTGCGCTGCATAAGATCACCGAACTCGTCGGCGAGATCAAGAGTGTCGTCGTCGAGGGCACGATCGGCGAGGGCCCTGGGTCGGGCATCCGCCTGCTCGAGTTCAAGTCGGGCACGAAGCTTCTGACCTTCTGCATCTCAGACGAGACGGACGGCATCGCCTGCAAGAAGTTCTTCACGAAGGGACGCCGCCGCAAGAGCGGCGAACCGGAGCCCGACTGCGACGAGGTCATGGCCGCACTCAAGGAAGGCATGGCCGTGCGCGTGCAGGGCTCCGTGCGCTTCGACACTTTCATGAACGAGTACGTGCTTTTCGTCAACAGCCTCGCCAAGAAGGAGAAGAAGAGCCGCGAGGACCACGCCGAGGTCAAGCGCGTCGAGCTCCACGCGCACACGACGATGAGCAGCATGGACGCCGTTGTCTCCGTCAAAGACCTCATCAAGACGGCCGACCGCTGGGGCTGGCCCGCCGTAGCCGTCACGGACCACGGCGTCGTGCAGGCTTTCCCGGACGCCGCCAAGGCCCTGAGCAGCTGCAAGAGCGACCTCAAGGTCATCTACGGCATGGAGGGCTATCTCGTGCAGCAGGACCATTTGCAGAAGCGTGCGAACCACATCATCATGCTCGCGAAGAATCCCAACGGCCTGCGCAATCTCTACCAGCTCGTCTCGCTCGCGCATCTGCGCTACTTCCACCGCCAGCCGCGCCTGCCGAAGCACATCATCGAGGAGTACAGGAGCGGCCTGCTCATCGGCTCCGCCTGCGAGGCCGGCGAGCTCATCCGCGCCATCGAGGAGCAGCGCACGGACGAGGAGCTCATGGAGATTGCCTCGTTCTACGATTACCTCGAGATCCAGCCCATCCACAACAACGACTTCCTCAAGCGCAGCGACAAGTACCCCGCGATCCAGACGGATGACGACCTCATCCAGATCAACCTCAAGGTCGCCGAGATTGCGGGGAAGCTCGGCAAGCCGCTCGTCGCGACGTGCGATGTCCACTTTCTCAACCCCGAGGACAGCATCTACCGCGCCATCCTCATGAAGGGCAAGGGCTTTGACGATGCCGAGCTGCAGCCGCCACTCTACCTGCGCACGACGGATGAGATGCTCCAGGAGTTCTCATACCTCGGCGAGGAAGCGGCCTATGAAGCTGTCGTGACGAATCCGCGCAAGATCGCCGATCAGATCGAGCGCTTCAAGCCGATCCCGGATGATCTCTACTCGCCGCAGATCCCGGGCGCTGACGAGGAAATCCGCGAGATGTCCTACAAGAAGGCGCGCGAGCTCTACGGCGAGAATCTGCCGAAAATCGTCGAGGACCGCCTCAAGCAGGAGCTCAAGCCCATCATCGGCCACGGCTTCTCGGTGCTCTACCTCATCGCGCAGCGCCTCGTCAAGAAATCGAACGACGATGGCTACCTCGTTGGCTCGCGTGGCTCCGTCGGCTCGTCCTTCATCGCCACGATGACGGGCATCACCGAGGTCAACCCGCTGCCGCCGCACTGGCGCTGCCCGCACTGCCAGTACAGCAAATTCATCACCGACGGCTCCTACGGCTGCGGCTACGACCTGCCGGACAAGGTCTGCCCGGTCTGCGGCACGCCGCTCATCAAGGACGGCCACGACATCCCGTTCGCCGTATTCCTCGGCTTCGACGGCGACAAGGTCCCGGACATCGACCTGAACTTCTCCGGTGCCTATCAGCCCGTTGCCCACAAGTACACGGAGATCCTCTTCGGTAAGGACAACGTCTACCGCGCTGGCTCCATCCAGACCGTCGCCGACAAGACGGCCTTCGGCTACGTCAAGAAATTCTACGAGGAGAAGGGCGTCAAGAAGCACATCTCCTACATCGACAAGATGGCCCATGGCTGCATGGGCGTCAAGTCGACGACGGGCCAGCATCCGGCCGGCATCATGGTCGTGCCGCGCAACATGGACGTCCACTTCTTCACGCCAATCCAGCATCCGGCCAACGACATGAACTGCGGCACGATCACGACGCATTTCGATTACCACTCGATCAGCAGCCGTCTCGTCAAGCTCGACATCCTCGGCCACGATGATCCGACCGTCATCAAGATGCTCGAAGACCTCACGCACCGCGACCCGAAGACCATCCCGTTCGACGATGAGGCCACAATGTCTATCTTCAACTCGACGACGGCCCTCGGCGTCACGCCGGAGGAACTCGGCGCGACGAGCGGCACCTTCGGCATCCCTGAGTTCCGCACGCCGTTCACGCGCCAGATGATCGACGACACGCAGCCCGACGTCTTCTCGGACCTCGTGCGCATCTCCGGCTTCTCGCACGGCACGGATGTCTGGCTCGGCAACGCCCAGGACCTCATCCGGAGCGGCCAGTGCACGATCAAGAACGCCATTTCCGCGCGCGACGACATCATGATGTACCTCATCCACAACGGCATCGACCCGCTGCTCTCCTTCAAGACGATGGAGAAAGTCCGCAAGGGCAAGGGCATCGCGGAGGATGTCGTCGAGATCCTCAGGAAGGGCGGCATCCCCGAGTGGTTCATTGAGTCGTGCCAGAAGATCAAGTACCTCTTCCCGCGCGCCCATGCGACGGCTTACGTCATGATGGCCTACCGCATTGCCTACTGCAAAGTCCATTACCCGCTCGCCTACTATGCGGCATACTTTTCCATCCGCGCGGCCGAATTCGACGCCAATGTCGTCGCGCGCGGCAAGGACTACGTCGGCCAGCAGATCAAGGAGCTCGAGGCCATGGGCAAGGAGAAGAAGCTCGATGCCAAGCAGAACGCCACGCTCATCGTCCTCCAACTTGCCTGGGAGATGTACTTGCGCGGTTACTCCTGCGAGCGCGTCGACCTCTACCGCTCCGGCGCCGACAAGTTCATCATTGACGGCAACGCACTCTTGCCGCCGATTGCGGCCCTCGCCGGCATGGGCCAGAAGGCCGCCCAGGGCATCGTCGAGGCGCGCAAGGATGGTTCCTTCACCTCTATCGAAGACCTGCGCCGCCGCTCGGGCATCTCCAAGACAAATATCGAGATCCTGCGCAGCCACGGCTGTCTCGACGGCATGAGTGAGAGCGACCAGATCGCGCTGTTCAGCTGATGCAGGCACAGCAAAAAGCGGACCACATACTCAATCGAGCATGTGGTCCGCTTTTTGTCGTCGCTTGTCTATCGATGCCTGTCGGTCAGTTCTTGTCGAGCAAGTCGAAATCCGCCGCCTTTACATCGCGCAGGTCAGCAGGATCTACGTTGGAGTAGACACCAGGACGAATTTCGAACCGCTTCAGATTGTCCGCATTCTCCGCCAGGATATCCTGCGTATAGCTCTTCACGTGATTGAACCAGAGATCCATCATAAGTATCGCTCCCTTTTTATTATCATTGTTTATGAATATCAACAAACTCTATTTACGTACATTATGACATGGATTTCGGAATCTGTGAAATACTTCCTTTTTATGGTAAATAGTATTTTACTATGAAGCTAAACTATAGAAATCATTTTCTGAGGCGCTTCCAGCCGAGGTAGAGGTGGCTGGCGAAGAAAAAGGCCATGCCGATGAGGAAGAGGGCGGCGGCGATGGGCGTGGTGACGCGCTGCCAGGCGGCTTCGCCGTATGTCATGGTGCCGGCAGCGTTCATGAGCACCAGGAAGAAGAAGGCCTTGAGGCGGTAGAGGCGCTTGAGTCGTCCGAGGCGCTGCAGGGCGAGGGTGAAGATGGAGAAGCCGAACGTCTGGATGAGCGCGTAGGCGAAGGTGTGGGCGATGGTCAATATCATGGGAACTCCTTTGAAAATGAGAAATAGTTTCGGTTAATGTACTCTCTATTATACTCGATTCTGCGGGAGTTTGCCCAGGTTTTTCTGGACTTTTTGGACGAAGTCGGTGAACGCTTCTTCTTCGATGAGATTGGGGATGGTCTTTTCGTAGAGGCGGCCCGAGAAGGCGATATGTGGCAGAGAGAGGAAAGCTGCGCCTGCGGGGCAGATGGGCTGGTAGAGCGGGTCGGCGATGATCAGCGCGGCCTCGCGCAGGACGGGGGAGAGCTCGTCTTCGTCGGTCAGGCAGAGAGTGCCGGGCAGCAGGAGCTCTTCGTCTGTCTCCATCGGCACGATGGCGGTGAAGGGCTGTCCGGTGGCCTCTTCTAGGGCGCGCGCTAATGACTCGGCGAAGATGGTTTCGCCGATGATACAGGCTGTCTTCTCGTCTCGGCAGGCAACGTCATCGCTGGGGGCCGTGCGATTGGGGAAGGGGATGCCGATGCGGTAGGGAATGCCGACGCGTTCGCGCAGGACGCGCGCGGCGCCGAGGCCGCCATAGCTGACGACGAGGTCGAGGTCGGCGTCGCGGGAGGCGAGGATGGTGTCGAGGTCGGAGCCCATGGCCCAGCAGCTTGCGAGATGACAGCCGCGCGCTTCGAGCCAGTGGCGCATGGAATCGATGCTGCCATTCATGGCAAAGTCGAGCGGTGTGGCGCCGAGCACGTTGACGCGCAGGGCCTTGCCTTTCTTCTGGCGGAGCTTGTGGAGCTCTTCTTCGCTGAGCCATTTGGCTTCTGGAAGGCGCTTGGGGGTAGCCGCTTCCGGCAGTGCTTGGCAGGCCAGTTCGGCTAGCTTCTGTAGCGCAAAGAAGATGCCGCGCTCGTAGTAGTGCATGCTGTTCGTCGGCAGCGTGAAGGCGGGGATGCCCGTCTTCTTCTCGAGGATGCGGCAGATGGCGCGGCAGTCCGTGGCAATCATGTGGGCGATCTGCGAGGGAATCAGGCAGATAAAGCGTGGCTGCAGCTCTTGGGCAGCGGCCGTGATGTCGGCGATAAGCCTGCTGTCATTGCCGAGGATGGCGTCCTGCTCGGTCAGGGCGGAGATGAAGATTTGGCTCGGCTCTGCAAACCAGCGCGGCTCGTCGTGCGTCGTGTACGTCGAGTTGCAGCCCGACGGGTCGTGGATGACGATCATGCCACCGAGCTCGTAGAGGGCGGAGCAGACGCCGAAGGTGTCGGCAGAGTATGTCGAGAGGATGCGGGCAACGTGTTTCATAGCAGGGAAGGGCCTCCTAATCCCTTGCGCCGGACATTTGCCTCGATGTCCTTGGGCGTCCGGTAGGCGGCAATCATATCATGGGCCAGTGCCTCGATGGCAGAGAAGCCCCAGCGGCCGCCGCCCTCGACCATGTTGACGAAATGTGGCGTGTTCTGGAAGAAGGCGGCTTTCTGCCCGAGGGCCAGGCAGGCCGGTGCTCCCTCTGCATGCACGGGGCGCGACAGCTCGCGCAGCAGCGGTGCCTTTGTCGGCCAGAGCTCGATATCACCGTGATGTTCCTGCAGATCGCGGAAGTCAGCTTCTTCTTCGGGGCTGATGGCGTCGGCGTAGATCTTGGTGACATGGAAGCCGTGGCGCAGCAGCAGGCAGGCGAGCGAGAGCGGGCGGAAGGTGAACGTCAGGTCGATGGCAATTGGCGTCTGGCTGATGAGGTCTTGTGCCTCGCCTAGCGCCTGCTCGGCCCTCTGGCGTGCTTCTGTGCAGTCGGGGGCCTTGGCGCCGAGGCGCTCGGCAAGCTGCAGCAAGAGCCGTTCAATCGCATTTTCGTTCCAGACCTGCGGCAGGTAGAAGTAGTCCTGCTGCAAGCGCTCCTCGAGGTCGCGCACGGCGGGCAGGCTGAATGGATTCGTGAAGAGCTGGAGCGAGGAGGCGCCGAGCTCCCGGAACTCGTCGTAACTCGCGCAGTCCGCCATATCGCGCACGGCCCAGCCGTTCTTTCGCAACAGGCGGGCGGCATCGTGTTCGGCGGGTGCCCTGAGGTTGTTTCCGAAGAAGGAGGCCTGCTTCTTTTTCGGAAGCTCTGGCAGCAGGCGGCCGATCGCGCGGCGCAGGCGCTCCTCCGGGGTCAGGTGGCGTGTCTGGCGTATGGGGTCCATGAAGCATTCGGCGAAGTCGATGCCCGGATGGCGCCGGCGGAGTTCGCGGTAGACGTAGCGCAGGTTGCAGCCGAGGAAGTGGTGGACGCAGGCGGGGAAGAGCAGGACGGCGCGCGGCTTTTCGGGCAGGTGTGCGAGGATGTCTGCGACGCCTGCGAGGATGAGCTGCTCGTTGTCGCGGCCCGTGAGGTCGGATTCGCGCAATTCAATCGACGAGAATCGCCCCATAAGACCCATCTCGGCGGCCGTCAGGACGACGCCGCGCAGGCAGCCGGAGGCGCAGATAAAGATCTGGTGGGCTTCGGGGATGAGCATGCCGGTGTGGACGATGTTCCAGGTGCCGCGGCAGGGCGGCGAGTACTCGAGCCCGTGCGGGAAAGGCGCGGGGAAGCCGGCCCTGCCGATCGGCACGCAGACCGCGCTTTCGGGCAAAGGGCCGGGCAGGGGGAAAATCCGTTTGAGCATGGCGGTCACCTCAATCTGTCAGCAAGTATCAGGGAATCCATCAGCAGATGCGCGGCAGCAGTTCTCCCGATGGCTCGGGCAGCAGGGTCTTCGTGCCGATCTCGGTGTTCAGGACGACCCGGCCCGAGAAATCCGGCGTGACTCTGCCGATGACGGCGGCCTGGCGCGAGTCGGGCAGGGTGCGGAGGACTTCGACGAGCGTTGGCGCGATGGCCTGTGGCGCGAAGATGACGAGGCGCCCCTCGCAGGCGAGGTAGAGCGGCTCGAGGCCGAGCAGGCCGCAGACGCCGCGCACTTCGGGCGCGACTGGGATGGCAGCGGCCGAAAGTTCGATGCCGACATGGCTCTCGGCAGCAATCTCGTGCAGGACGGTGCCGACGCCGCCGCGCGTCGCATCGCGTATCGCGTGGATGGCGGCTTTGTCGGGGACGGCGTCGAACATGGCCTTGACGGCAGCGGCGAGCGGCGCGCAGTCGCTCGTGATGGCGGCGTCGATGGCGAAGTCGCGGCGCGCGACGAGAATGGCGGCCCCATGGCGGCCGATGTCGCCCGTGACGATGATGGCATCGCCCGCTTCGGCGCGCGAACCGGAGGGATGAGCGTCCTCCATGCACTCGCCGATGCCCGTCGTCGTGATGAAGACCTTGTCGACCTGTCCGCGCCCGGCGACTTTCGTGTCGCCCGCGACGATGCGGACGCCGGCCGTCTTGGCCGTCTTGGCCATCGCGGCGGCGATGGCTTCGAGGTCCCGCATGGGAAAGCCCTCCTCAATCTGGAAGGCGCAGGAGAGATAGCGCGGCACAGCGCCCATGCAGGCGAGATCGTTGACCGTGCCGCAGATGCTGAGCTTGCCGATGTTGCCGCCGGGGAACTGCCAGGGCGAGACGATGAAGCCGTCCGTCGTGAAGGCGGCCTTGCCCGCGGCAAAGGAGCCGACGGGCAGGATGGCCGCATCGTCGGCGGTGAAGTCGGGGTTCTTGAAGTGGCGCGCAAAGACGCGCGCGATGAGCGCTGCCGTCTGGCGGCCGCCGGCGCCGTGAGCCAGCGTGATGCAGGCATCCCTGTCGCTGTGCATATCGTCTGTTGTCATGCAAAATTCCTCCCAAGTCCTCCGTAGAGATAGTAGGCCGAGCAGGCACCTTCGCGCGAGACCATGCAGGCGCCGATGGGGTGGTCTGGCGTGCAGGCCGTGCTGTAGAGCGGGCAGTCTGTCGGTTTCTCGAGGCCCTGCAGGATGGCGCCGCAGTGGCAGGCGGGGCGCTCGCGGCCCGCAATCTCGGGAATGGAGAAGCGTACTCTGGCATCGCGGGCAGCAAAGGCGGCGCGGAGCTGCAGGCCGCTCGCCTCGAGCACGCCGAGGCCGCGCCACTCGGCGTCGCATGGCTCCATGAACTGCGCGACGAGCGCCCGGGCAGCTGGATTGCCCTCGGGGCGCACGACGCGCGGGTAGCAGTTGGCAAAGAATGTCTTGCCCGTGCGCGAGCGCTCGAGGATGACGGCTAGGGCCGCCAAGAGTTCGCTGGCCGTGAAGCCGGCGACGACGCCCGAGATGCCTTGTTGCGTCAGGGCTTCTGGCAGGCTTGTGCCCGTGATGGCACAGACGTGGCCGGGATAGAGGTAGGCGTCCGTGTGGCTGGCCATCGCCTCGTAGGCGGCTGGCATCGTCTTGTTGGCCGTCAGCAGCGAGAAGTTCGCGAGGCCCTGCGCTTCGGCGCGCTTGAGTGCCAGGCAGGCGGCCGGTGTCGTCGTCTCGAAGCCGACGGAGAGGAAGACGACTTCCTCTCCGGGATGCTCCTTTGCGTAGGCGACGGCGTCGAGCGGCGTGTAGACGACCTGGACGCGGGCGCCGCGGCTGCGCGCCTCGGCGAGACTGCCAGCCGTGCCCGGCACGCGCACGAGGTCGCCGAAGGTGCAGATGGTGGCATGGCGCTCTTCGGCAAGGAAAATTGCCTCATCGATGTAGGAGACGGGCGTCACGCAGACGGGACAGCCCGGCCCCGAGATGAGCTCGACATTCTCGGGCAGCAGGCTGCGGATGCCGAGGCGGAAGATCTCGTGCGTGTGAGTGCCGCAGACTTCCATAATGCGGATCTTCGGTCCGCGGTATCCCGTGATGATGGCGCGGGCCTTTTCGATAGCGGTATTCATTCGGCGTCCTCCACATCGCGCAGGACCTCGTCCGTCTCTTCTGCGTCCTCTGCGGTGATTTTGGCGATGGCAAGACCAGCGTGGACCATGACGTAGTCGCCGGGGTCGATGTCAGAGAGCAGCTCTGCCGAGACTTCGCGGCGGGCGCCGGAGGCGTCGACGAGGGCCATGCCATCCTGGATGCGCACGACTTTAGCGGGTAAACCGACACACATGATAAGACTCCTTTCGTATCAATCCGATAAAATAGAATCAGCTTTCTTGCAGGGCGTACATGGCAAAGGCGGCCTGGCCGACGCAGATGCCGCCGTCATTGGGCGGCAGCAGGCTGTGCAGCAGCACGCGGAAGCCCGCGCGCTCGAGGCGCTCCTTTGTCAGGCGCGTCAGCAGGGTGTTCTGGAAGACGCCGCCGCTAAGGGAGACGGTGGTGACGCCTGTCTGCTGGCGCGCTGTCTCGCAGCCTGCGCCAATCATTGCGGCGAGCGCATCGTGGAAGTGGTAGGCGAGCGCTTCGTCCGGGCTGCCCTCCTGGTGCAGGGCAGTTAACTCGGCGAAGAGCGCTGTCGTCGGCAGCAGGAAGCGGCCGTCTGCTGCCTCGTGCAGCGTGTAGTGGAGGTCCTCCGCTGAGCCCTCCCCGCGTTCGGCCGCAAACTGCAGGGCCATCGAGGCCTCGCCCTCGAAGGTGGCACTGTGGCGCAGGCCCAGGAGGGCGCTGACGCCGTCGAAGAGGCGCCCGGCGCTCGTCGACTCGATGCAGTTGACGCGGTGCTGCAGCATGAAGGACTGCGCGGCGAATTCCTTCTCGTCGCAGAGGCCGAGCGAGAGGCACTGCTCCTTCCAGGCTGCATCGATATCTGCTGGGCTACTGCCCTGCCTCTCTCTGATCAGGCTGTCCCTCAGAAGGCTGACGGCGATGCGCCAGCCTTCGCGCGAGGCGCGGTCGCCGCCGGCCTGCTGGAAGGGCTCAATCGAGCCGAGGCGCTCGAAACCCCTGTAGTCCGAGAGCAGGAACTCGCCGCCCCAGATCGTGCCGTCTGTGCCGTAGCCCGTACCGTCGAACGAGACGCCGATGACGGGCCCCTGCCAGTCGTTCTCGACCATGCAGGAGAGGATGTGCGCGTAGTGATGCTGGACCTTCAGGAGCGGCACCCCGGCTTCCTTGGCGAGCGCTTCCGCGACGGTAGTGGTGTTGTAGCGCGGGTGCAGGTCGCAGGCGATGGCCGCAGGCTTGTTCTCGAGCAGGGATTCCATGAGCTGGACGGAGTCCTTGAGCGCGAGCACCGTGCGCAGGTCGCTCATGTCGCCGATGTAAGGCGAGGGGTAGAAGAGATGGTTGCTAGCGAGGCAGAAGGTGTTCTTGAGCTCGCCGCCGATGCCGAGCACCTGCCCTTTGAGCGGTGCGCTGAGCATGAAGGGCAGCGGTGCAAAGCCGCGGCTGCGGCGGATCATGTAGGGCTTTCCCTCAAACCAGTCCATGACAGAGTCATCGGCGCGCAGGCGGATGCGGCGGTCGTGCGAGAGGATGACGTCGCAGAGCGGAGCGAGCGTCTCTAGCGCCTCTTCGTCGTTGTGGCAGATGGGCGCGCCCGAGGGGTTGCCGCTCGTCATGACAAGCATGGCGGGCACCTCTGACGTGTCCCCAGGGTAGTCGAAGATCAGCATCTGCACCGGCGCGTACGGCAGCATGACGCCGACCTTGGGATTGCCGGGTGCGACGCTCGGCGCGAGCGGGCTGTCCTTGTGGCGGCGCAGCAGCAGGATGGGCTTCTGGTGGCCCGTCATCATCGCTGCTTCGCCGGGTTCGAGATGGCAGGCACTCCGCACGGCCTCCTCGTCGCGCATCATGACGGCGAACGGCTTCTGCGGGCGGTGCTTGAGCGCGCGTAGCCGCTTCACGGTTTCTTCACTCGTCGCATCGCAGGCGAGGTGGAAGCCGCCGATGCCCTTGATGGCCGCGATGCCGCCCGCAGCGAGGACGCGGCGCACTTCCTTGATGGCAGCGGCCCCTCGCACCGCCTCATGGCCGAGCAGGTAGACCTCGGGGCCGCAGTCGTTGCAGCAGACGGGCTGCGCATCGTAGCGGCGGCTCTCGGGTGAGATGTACTCCTCGTGGCAGGCCTTGCACATCGGGAATTCCTTCATGCTCGTGCGCTCGCGGTCGTACGGCATGGCCTCGAGGATGGTCAGCCGCGGGCCGCAGGCCGTGCAGTTGATGAAGGGGTGCAGGTAGCGGCGGTCGTGCGGGTCGAAGAGCTCCGCGCGGCACTTGTCGCACGTCGCGATGTCGGGCGAGACGAAGATGTCGCCGCGCTCCTTGGCACTCTCGATGATGGAAAAATCCTCGTAAGGCGCGGCATTGTCATCGGTCACATCGTGCACGTCGACCTTGAGGATGGCCGCGCGCTCCGGTGCTTGTTCCGGGATGCCCGCGACGAATTGCTGCAATGATGCGTCCCTGCCCTCGGCGAAGACTTCGACATAGGGGCCTTTGTTGCAGACCGTACCGCGTATCCGGCAGGCGTCGGCCAGTCGGCTCATGAAGGGGCGGAAGCCGACGCCCTGCACGATGCCGTAGATCTTGATGTTCAAACGTTTCATAGCTCTCTATCCTTGCTTGCTGTATTCACTGTGGTATTGCGCCCTGAAAGGGCGAAGTGCGGCAGGTCGATGACGGCGCCGCCGAAATCCTCCGGCACGGCGCGCGCGAGCAGCCTGTCGCCGATGACGACGGCTTCTGGATGCGCCTGCAGATAGCGGTGAAACTCCTGCTCCGCGCGGAAGTAGCAGTCTCCTGGCTGCGCTAAGGCGCGGTCAAGCGCAAAGAAGGTGCCGACAGTCAAAGCCCTTCCGGGTAGCTCGGGGAAGCGCTGGCAGATGGCGCGGCGCAGTGCATTGGCGAGGACCTGCTGGTGCACGATAAGGATTTCCCTGTGTGCGTCACTATCCATCACGCTGTCGAGACGGGCCAGCAGCGTCGCAAATGCCTTGCGGATAAAGGCGGGCGGCAGCTCGGCTCTGACGGGGATGCCGGCTTGGCGCCCGAGGCGGCGCGCCGCCTTGAGACCGCTTGGCGAGACGGTGAGAATGCTTTGGAGCTTCGCGGCCTGCTGGAAGTCTTCGAGCTTGTCGAAAAAGAGGACAGGCCCGTCCGCATCCCGGCACAGCGTCTCCCGAAGGGCTTGACGCTCGCCTTTCGAGAAGTCGAGCGGCGTCAGGCCGAGCACGCCGAGGCCGGAGCGAGGCGCGTCGGCGGGCAGCGCACCCGCAAATTCCCGCACGAGTGCATCGTAGGCGGCCCCGGCTCCTCTGTCGTAGAGGTGGGTGCCATCCGTGCGCACGGCAATGGCGGGCAGAGATGTATTCTTCTCGATCATGCGGCAGAGCGCGCGGAAGTCGGTCGCGATGATGGCGGGCACGGGCGTGCCGACGAGCCCGATGAAGGAGACGGGCAGGCAGGTTGCTGCCGCGCGCACCTTCTCGACGAGGTGCTCGTCGCGCCCCATGATGGCGTCCATGTCGCGCAGGCCCGCGCTGAACACGGCCGAGGGCGCGCCGCCCTCCTGCCAGCGCGGCTCGTCGAAGCCGCAGATGTTGCCCGCGCAGCCGCCTGCATCGACGATGACTGTCATGCCGCCGAGCGGGTAGAGCACCGAGGCAGCGCCAGCTGTGTCCGGCGCGAACGGCGGCAGGGCGAGCGAGAGCTTTGGCATGGGGGAGACGGGGCGATGCGGGTCATCAGTCTCCGCCTCAACTTTTTTCTCTGCCGTGCCTGAGCTCTCCTGACGCATAGCATTCTTCATATTTTCAAAGAGAGCTTGGGCGGCCTGGTAGCCGAAGGGCTGCACAGCGTCGTTCCACGGCAATTTCTTGGCATGGGGGTGGAGCGCGCAGGCATCTGCGCCGATGGCAAGTGATACGGCGGCGTCCTCCCGGTAGTGCAGCATGGCCGGCTCCAGCGTGGAGTAGATGCGCGTTGCGGGTGCGAGTTTTGCGAGCTGGCGGATGTAGAATGCGTCGGCAGCGGTCGGCACGGCGAAGAGCTCGCGGACGGCGAGGCCGCGGCGCACGAGTGCCAAGGCGAGCTCGAAGGGATTGGCATTGAGCCGGCTGCCGATGGCGATGACCGCCTTCTTGCCGTACTGCGCGCAGAAGTCGGCAGCGGCCTGCTCGGCGCGCTCGCGCTCGTTCTCCAAGGCGATAGCCTCTGCTCCCAAGCCGAGGATGTGCGCGAGTGCCCTGTACTGGTTTGCGATCTTGTCGGTCGCGTAGAGGCGGCGAAGGCGTATGGCGGGGATGCCGATACGCTTCTCGAGGGCGAGGGCGGCGCTCATCGCCTCGTCGGCGAGCACGAGATTGAAGTTGGCCGCGGCCAGCGCTTCAAAGTCGCCGTATGTCTGGCAGCGGGCGAGCTCGGCGACCTTGCGGATGCCCGCACGCTCGAGGAGTGAGAAGAGTTCGGAGTCTGCCGCGACGGGCGTGAAGAAGCCGAGAAGATTGGCCTGGCGCGGATCTTTTCGGCGCGGCTGCAATAGGCCGTAGATCGTCTCGCGCACGGCCTGCATCGGCGGATGCTGGCTCTCGCGCGTCAGCGCGTACATGTAACAGGGGCGAACGGGCAGGCCGACAGCTGCTTCAGCCTTGCGGCAGACGCGCTCCATGTCCGTGCCGAGCAGCGCGTCGACGCAGGTCAGGCAGATCATGACGACAGAGGGGCGCTCCGCCCGGCTGGCGACAAAGGCGCGGACGGCCTCGGGAATCTTCGTCAGGTGGCTGCCTGTGACGATGTCCGTCTCGTCGAGGGCGAGGTAGGCGAAGCGCTCGCCGTAATGGCCACTGCCCGAGAGCGCCGCCGTGTTGCGGCCGCAGCAACCGGGCGAGACGAGCAGCATGATGCTGCCCGGCACGCTGAGCCCCGCGCGCTTGACGCCAAAGCCCTGCGCGCCCGGCGAATTGAAGTCGATGGCGGCAGGCGTGTTGCAGATGAGATGCGCGTCGGTGCGCATCTCATCTGGCATGGCCTGCTTGCCGCCGAGGCGGGCGGCAAGCTCCTCGGCCGTGATGATGTATGCCTCATATCTCTGCTTTGCGTCCTGTTCGTTCATGATTCACCGTCCCTCGTTTTCTCGGTACACCATTTTTCTCGTTCATTCTTTCAGGATATCGTTTGCAAGTGCGAAGAAAACCTGGCTGACGGGGGCATCCGGCGCGTATTCGACGACGGTCATGCCGCGTTCTTCGGCCTCGCTGATCGCATCGCTGCGCGGGATATCCGCGAGGATGGGCAGATGATGCGCCCGCGCGAACTCCTGGACTTTCTCTTCCTCGCGCGGCACGTTGCGTCGGTTCAGCAGGACGCCGCGGACCTTGGCATAGCCGCGGTCGGCGAAGTTCTCGACGGCCGTCGCGATGTTGTTGGCCGCGTAGAGTGCCATCTTCTCGCCGGATGTCACAATCAGCACGTCCTCCGCATATCCCTCGCGGATCGGTGCCGCAAAGCCGCCGCAGACGACGTCGCCGAGCACGTCGTAGAGCACGACGTCCGGCTGCTCCCGCTCGAAGAGCTCGAGTTCCTCGAGCAGGTTGAACGTCGCGATGATGCCGCGCCCCGCGCAGCCGAGCCCAGGCGTCGGGCCGCCCGTCTCGATGCAGAGCACGCCGCCAAAACCGCGCGCCGAGACTGTCTCGAGCGAAGCGGGCTCTTCATCGAACTCCCGCATGTAGCCCATGACGGACTGCAGCGGCCTGCCACCGAGCAGATTGATCGTCGAGTCCGCCTTCGGGTCACAGCCAATCTGGATGACCTTCTTCCCCTGCATCGCCAGTGCCGCCGCCAGATTGCTCGTCAGCGTCGACTTCCCGATGCCGCCCTTTCCATACACCGCGATTTTCCGCATAAAATCCCTCCTTCGAGATAACTATCTCCTATTATAAAGGCACAGGGCCTTTCTTTCAAATCGCACACAGAGGCGTTCAAATTGCATCCACATGGATTTTTTTCACAAAAAAACCGCCATACGGCGGTTTTGCTGGCGAGGATCTCACTCGACGATCGTGTGGACGGCCTGGCGCAGGGCTTCGAGGGTGTCCTTGTCCGGCGTGTTGAGCAGGCGCTGCTTGTCGAGGACGATGTCGCAGCCGGCGGCTTTGAGTTCGTTCTCGACGAGGGCGATGCTCTGGCCGCCCCAGCCGTAGGAGCCGAAGGCGAAGGCCTTGTGGCCTTTGGCGGTGAGGCCCTTGAGGTAGCAGAGGAAGGAGGCGACGGTCGGCAGCATCTGGTTGTTGATGGTCGGGGAGCCGACGGCGAGGTATTCGCTCGTGAGGATGTCCGTCATGATGTCGGAGAGGGCGTTTTCCTTGACGTCGTAGAAGGTGGCGGGCACGCCCTTTTCCTGGAAGGCCTCGGTGATCGTGCGGGCCATCTGCTCGGTGGAGTGCCACATGGTGTCGAAGACGACGACGGCGCGCTTCTCGAGGACGCCATGGGACCACTTCTCGTAGAGGTCGTGGATCTCCTGGACGTGGGAGCGCCAGATGATGCCGTGGCCCGTCGCGATCATCGCGATGGGGAGGTCCTTGAGCGCCTTGAGGGCGGCCTGTGCCTGGCGGCCGTAGAGCATGAGGATGTTGGCGTAGTACTTCTTGGCCTCGTAGTAGAGCACGCCGAGGTCATTCTCGTCGTCGAAGCGGCTGCCGGAGGCGAGGTGCTGACCGAAGGCGTCGTTGGAGAAGAGGATCTTCTCCTCGGGGCAGTAGGTGACCATGCTGTCAGGCCAGTGGAGCATCGGCGTCGGCACGAACTGCAGCGTGCGCTTGCCGATGGAGAGCGTGTCGCCAGCCTTGACACCCTCGTAGGGCAGGTCGCCGTAGCGCGCCTTGAGGCCCTTGAGGCCCTGCGGGATGCTCGTGATGACTTTTGCGTTCGGGCAGTGGGCCATCATGAAGGGCAGGGCGCCGGAGTGATCGGGCTCGACGTGGTTGGAGATGATGTAGTCGATCTTGGCCGGGTCGATGACGGAGGCGACGCGCTCGAGGAGCTCTTCCTTGAACGGCTCCTTGACGGTGTCGATGAGGGTGACTTTCTCGTCGAGGATCAGGTAGGCGTTGTAGCTCGAGCCGCGGCTCGTCTCGTAGCCGTGGAAACTGCGCATGGACCAGTCAATGGCGCCGACCCAGTAGATATTGTTCTGGATTTCAACTGCTTTCATGGTATCCCTCTTTCTTTGGGTATTTCAGGACAAAAGTGCCTCGAATTTTCACATTATGACTCTATTTTATATCGACTTAGCGGTCTTGTAAATATCGATTGTCACATTCACAGAAATGCGGTATGCTAGAGAAACAGTGCCATATCGTGCTATATAAGGTAGTGAATTTTAATTTATATTTAGGAAAGGGATGTGGATCTATGCGCCATCGACTTGGTCCAATCGGGCAGATGAACCGGAAGCAGGTCGCTGTGGCCGGGGCTGTCTGCCTCGTGCTGCTGGCGCTGGCCCTCCGCCTGTACATGGGCGGGGGCAGCCAGGAAAAGAAGAATGTCTCGCACGGCAGGCCGCTCGTCAAGGTCGTGACGGTCAGCCGCGCGGATATGATGCGCCATATCGCGCTCTCGGGGCAGACGGTGGCGGATGCGGATATCCCGCTCGCGCCGAAGTACACGGGGCGTGTCACGGAAGTGCGCGCGAAGCTCGGCGACGAAGTGAAGGCCGGCGATGTGCTGATGGTGCAGGATACGGGGGACCTCGACATCTCGATTGCCGAGAACGCGGCAGCTGCGGGCGCGGCGCAGGCCGATGCGCGCGAGGCGCGTGCCTCGTACAATGCCAACTACATCAAGGCTCGCAACGACCTCGAGCTCGAGCAGGCGAAGTACGAGCGCAACGAGTACCTCTACTCGATCGGCGCGATCTCCCAGGACACGCTCGACAGCGTCAAGCAGGAGTACCTCGCCTCAAAGGCGGTCTTCGATGTGCTCGCGGACCAGGTCGAGGGCGGCAGTGCGGCGAGCGTCGAGTCGAAGGCCTATACGGCAGAGAAAGCACAGCACGCGACGGCGGCGCTGCGCCGCCAGCGCGAGGACATGTACCTGCGCGCACCGCGCGCGGGCGTGATCGGCTACCGCAATGTGGAGGCCGGCGAGATCGTCTCGGCGGGCACGAAGGTCTTCTCGCTCGTCGACACGAGTCACATCAACGTCGACTGCACAATCGCGGAGGCAGATGCCGCCATCCTCAAGACGGGCCTGCCCGTCGAGGTGACGATCGACGCGCTCGGCGAGGACTACGCGGGCGAGATTGTCTACGTGAGTCCGGCGATGGACGACACGAGCAAGACGTACCAGGTGCGCATCGAGCTGACGGACGAGGCGGCGCGCGAGACGATCAAGGCGGGCCTCTTTGCCCGCACGGCCGTCGACATCCTGCAGCGGCGCGCGACGCTCTGCGTGCCGAAGGAAGCGCTGCTCTCGCACAACGGCCGTCAGGTGCTCTTTGTCGTGGGCGATGACGGCAAGGTCTCAGAGCGCGAGGTCAAGGTCGGCCTGATGAATGATGCGGAGGTCGAGATCCTCGATGGCCTTGAACCCGGCGATACGGTCGTCGTGACGAACCAGGACAAGCTGCAGGACGGCAAGAAGGTCGAGACGGAGCCGTATGAGGGCGAGGACAGCAGCGATGACGAGGCGAGTGCATCATGAACATGACACGCCTTTCCATCAAGCGACCGGTCGGCATCTCGATGATCGTTGCGTTCTTTGTCGTGCTCGGCCTCTACAGCTACTACCGCATAGGCGTGGAGCTCCTGCCGGCGCTCAACACGCCGTATGTGACCGTCTCGGTCAAGTACCCGGGCGCGAGCGCGGAGTCGGTGGAGCAGGAGGTCGTCAAGCCGGTCGAGGACGCGCTGTCCTCGGTGTCGGGCGTCAAGAAAATCACCTCGACGGCGAGCTATGAGCGGGCGCGCGTGACGCTCGAGCTCGACTTCGCGACGAATGCCGACACGGCGGCCATCGACGCGAGCAAGAAGGTCGAGGCCATCGCCAACAAGCTGCCCGACGAGGCCGACTCGCCCGTCGTCATCAAGCGCGACATGAACGCGAAGCCGATCGTGGAGCTCGCCGTGCTCTCGGATCACAGCCTGGCCGACACCTACACGGAGACGGACAACGTCTTCTCGGAGGTCATCCAGCAGGCGGGCGGCGTCTC
This sequence comes from Mitsuokella sp. UBA4253, assembly GCF_002395285.1. Taxonomy (NCBI): domain Bacteria; kingdom Bacillati; phylum Bacillota; class Negativicutes; order Selenomonadales; family Selenomonadaceae; genus Mitsuokella; species Mitsuokella sp. UBA4253. The sequence goes on from NZ_DGWR01000017.1 coordinate 59,868, forward strand.
GGAGGTCGAGCTGCACGGCGGCCGCGACAGGGAAGTCGCCATCGATGTCGACCGCGAGAAGATGGCGGCCTACAAGCTGACGCTCGCCAAGATCGCCGCGGCCATCAAGGATGAGAACCAGCTCGTGCCGTCTGGCTCTGTCTACACGGAGACGACGAAGTCGGACGTGCGCGTCGTCGCGCAGTTCCAGAAGCCCAGCGATATCGAGAAGGTGCAGGTGGCCAACACGGCGGGCAAGATGATCCCGCTGACGGCCGTCGCGACTGTCCGCGAGCGCGAGGCCCGCACGGAGCGCTACGGCCGCCTCAACGGCGAGGACGCCATCAATGTCCTCATCTACAAGAACAGCGATGCCAACGTCGTCGAGACGGCGGCCAACATCATGAAGAGCGTCGAGAAGCTGCGCAAGACGTATCCCGACTACCAGTTCGTCGTCGTCTCGAATGACGCCGACTACGTCCGCGACTCGCTGCACAGCACGATGAACACGCTCATAGAAGGGCTGATTACCACGGGCCTTGTGCTCTTCTTCTTCCTGCGCGGCTGGCGCTCGACGGCGGCCGTCATGATCGCGATCCCGACCTCGCTCATTGCGACGTTCTTCGTCATGTACCTGGCGGGCTTCACCTTCAACATGATGTCGCTGATGGGCATGACGCTCTGTGTCGGCATCCTCGTCGACGACTCGATTGTCGTCCTCGAGAATATCGTGCGCCACCTGAAGCTCGGAGAGGCGCCCGATACGGCGGCCGAGAAGGGGCGGACGGAGATCGGAATGGCGGCCATCGCCATCACGCTCTGCGACGCCGCCGTATTCATGCCGATCGCCTTCATGCAGGGCATGACGGGCCAGTACTTCCGCCAGTTCGGCCTGACGATCGTCTTTGCCGGCGCCTTCTCGCTCTTCGTCTCCTTCACCCTGACGCCGATGCTCGCCTCGCGCTTCTTCCGCAAGGGCTACCACCCCGCGAAAAACCGTGCGTTTGCCTGGATGGACCGCGTGGAGGCGCGGGCCGAGCGCCTCTACGTCGAGGTGCTCAATTGGAGCCTGCGCCATACGAAAAAGCTGCTCCTTTCCATCCTGGCCGTCTTTGCTGCTGTCGTCGCCCTGGTGCCGCTCGGCCTCGTCGGCATGGAGTACATGCCTCAGACGGATGAGTCGAGCTTCACCGTCAACATCCAGGCGCCCGTCGGCTCTTCGCCAGCTGAGACGAACCGCGTCGCCGAGCGCATCGAGGGCAAGCTCGCCGAGATCCCCGAGGTCAAGTACTACATGACGCAAGCGGGCGGCAGCACGGCCTATGAAGGCCGCATCAAGGTCCAGCTCGTGGACCGCCGTGAGCGCAGCCGCACCGTCTGGCAGGTCGCCAACGATGTGCGCGCGTTCGCCGCCGACATCAAGACGGCCGATGTGCGCGTCGCCGAGACACAGACGAATGTCGCCGGCATCGCGGGCGGTGGGGGATCGAAGAACGGCGGCGGCGCCCTGCAGGTCGAGCTGCGCAGTAACGACGGTGCGGCGCTTGACGCGGCCGCCGAGAAAGCCATGGACACCCTGCGCGCCATCGACGGCGTGACGGACGTCAACTCCTCCTATGTCGAGGGCATGCCCGAACTGCGCCTGACCGTCGACCGCGAGAAGCTCAAGGCCTACGGCACCTCTCTGCAGGACGTCGACACAGCCTTTGCCAGCGCCATCTCCGGCCTCTCCGCCGGCGAGCTCAAGAGCGACCCCAAAAACGGCGGCCAGGACACCGCGATCAAAGTTCGCTTCAAGGATGCCGACAGCTACAAAGCCTCCGACGTCGCCCGCGTGCCGCTTTCCGCCTCCGGCAAGCTCATCTACCTCGGCGACGTCGCCGCCATCCAGAACGGCAGGGGACCCGTCACCATCCGCCGCGTCAACAAGCAGCGCTCCGTCGCCATCGGCGCCAACCTCAGCGGCCGCCCCATGGGCGATGTCACCCGCGATGTCAAGAAAGCCTTCGCCAAAGCCGACCTCGGCGATAACGTCACCTACCAGTTCAAAGGACAGGCCACCCGCATGGACGAGACCTTCAGCGAGCTGCTCTCAGCGCTCTTCCTCGCCCTTATCCTCATCTACATGCTGCTCGCCGTCCTCTACGAATCCACCATCACACCCTTCATCCGCATGTTCTCCCTGCCGCTCGGCCTCATCGGCTCCATCCTCATGCTCTTCCTCACGCACAACACCCTCAATCTCTTCTCCATGATCGGCATCCTCGTCATGGACGGCATCGTCGCCAAGAACGGCACCCTGCTCATCGACTACACCCTGACCCTCATGGATCGGGGCAAGAGCCCGCTGGAAGCTGTCATCGAAGCCGGCCGCGTCCGTCTCAAGCCGATCTTCATGACCACCATCACCATGATGGTCGGCATGACACCCATGGCCCTCGCCATGACCCCCGGCTCCGAATCCCGCGTCTCCATGGCCTGGGTCATCATCGGCGGCCTCCTGACCTCCACCGTCTTCACCCTGGTCGTCATCCCGATCATCTTCCTGTTCTTTGCCAATCATAAGAAGCAAAATCGAGTAGAGGAGAGAAGCAGCTCGATTTAAGGCACCGGGGCGCAGCGTCAGCGTCCGCCCCCCCCATCGAGCAAACTCCAAAGAGGCGAGGCGAGCAGGGGGCGCAGCGGAGCGCCCGTCCCCGACCGCAAGCCTAGCCTCCAACCGAAAAAACGGACGCAGCTAGGGTCGGGGGACCTGTTCCGCCTGCAGGAGCGAAGCGACCGCCCGCAGGGCTGGCCCTCAAACGGCACCTCGCAAAAGCAGTCGATGAAAACCGCCGCGGCAGGCGGCGAACCTGCCTCCATGCACTCCGCAAAATGAGGGCCATTTAGCGGAGCGACGAAGCCGAAACAGGTCCCCCCGCCCCCGCAACCAAAACTTTTTTCAAATTTCCCCTTGCCAAACCCCGCGATTTACGCTATACTAATCTACGTTGTCGGGATGTGGCACAGTTTGGTAGCGCGCATCGTTCGGGACGATGAGGCCGCAGGTTCGAATCCTGTCATCCCGACCATTTATCAGGAATCAGGAGACCAGTCCAGTCGGACTGGTCTTTTTTGTTGCCCTGATCCAGCATTGATGATAAAATGTATACCTGTAATGCCCAATAGAAGGAGTTGTTGTATCGTGAATATCTTCCGGACCAAGAGCATCGCCGAGTACAAGGCCGATGCCCACCAGTCCCACCTCAAGCGCGCCATGGGCTCCCTTGACGTCACCCTGCTCGGCATCGGCGTCATCGTCGGCACCGGCATCTTCGTCCTGACCGGCGTCGCCGCCGCCAAGTATGCCGGCCCGGCGCTCATGCTGTCCTTCCTGCTCGCCAGCATTGCCTGCGGCTTCGTCAGCATGGCCTACTCCGAACTCGCCAGCATGGTGCCCGTCGCCGGCAGCGCCTACGCCTACGCCTACACCTCCGTCGGCGAGTTCTTCGCCTGGCTCGTCGGCTGGAACCTCGTGCTCGAGTACTCTGTCGGCGCCAGTGCCGTCGCGGGCGGCTGGTCCGCCTACGTCGTCGGTCTCCTGAAGACCGCCGGCATCGAGCTGCCGACCGCCTGGACGAGCGTGCCGGCTGACGGCGGCATCGTCAACCTGCCGGCCGTGCTGATCACACTCTTCCTGACCTTCCTGCTCGTGCGCGGCGTGCGCGAGAGTGTCACGGTCAACAAGGTGCTCGTCGGCGTCAAGCTCGCCGCCATCTTCCTGTTCTTGTTCCTCGCCGCGCCGTCCGTCGACCCGACGAACTGGGAGCCCTTCATGCCGTTCGGCTTCTCCGGCGTCTCGGCCGGCGCCGCCGTCATCGTCTTTGCCTACCTCGGCGTCGACTCCATCGCGACGGCGGCAGAGGAGACGAAGAACCCGGCGCACGACATGCCGACGGGCATCATCGCGTCGCTCCTCATATGCACGGTGCTCTACATCGCCGTGACGGCCGTCATGACGGGCAACGTGCCCTATACTGAGCTCGACAACGCCGAGCCGGTCGCTTTCGTGCTGCGCCAGCTCGGCTACCGCTTCGGCTCCGCGCTCGTCGGCACCGGCGCCATCGCTGGCCTCACGACCGTGCTGCTCGTCATGATGTACGCGCAGACGCGCGCCTTCTTCGCCATGAGCCGCGACGGCCTCATCCCGCAGTCCATCTGCAAGATCCACCCGCGCTTCGCGACGCCGCACCGCATCACGATCATCGTCGGCCTCGCCGTCGCTGTCATCAGCGGCTTCACGCCGATCAACGTCATCGCCGAGATGTGCAGCGTCGGCACGCTCTTTGCGTTCATCATCTCGTCTGTCGGTGTCATGCTCATGCGCCACAAGTACCCCGACCTTGCGCGCCCGTTCCGCTGCCCGGCCATCTACGTCGTCGGCACGCTGGCCATCGTGAGCTGCGGCTACATCATGTACAACCTCTCCTCGATGACCTGGGAGCGCTTCTGGATCTGGAGCGCCCTCGGCATCCTCGTCTACTTCCTCTACGGCTACCGCCACAGCCGCGAGAACAAGCAGGGCGAGGCCTGATCCCACCTGGTGTGCAGCCTGCCTGTACAGATGACGGCAGGGAAGTGGGTGTGAGGAATATATCTTTACATTTTTTTGCATAGCACGTATAATGAAATCTGATGGCACCTCAATCTTGCCATCAGGTTTTTCTATTTATTCCTGACTATGCGATGGGGGACAGCCCCCATCTGTCAAATCCAATATCAGAGGGGAGTAACAAAACACATGAGCAAAAAGATGAAAACCATGGACGGCAACACAGCTGCCGCCTACATCTCCTATGCTTTCACCGACGTCGCGGCAATCTACCCGATCACGCCGTCCTCGCCGATGGCTGAGCATGTAGATGAAATGGCTGCCAAGGGAGCGAAGAATCTCTTCGGCCAGAAGGTCAAGGTCATCGAGCTGCAGTCTGAGGCCGGCGCTGCCGGCGCTGTGCACGGCTCGTTGCAGGCTGGTGCACTGACGACGACGTACACGGCTTCCCAGGGCTTCTTGCTGATGATCCCGAATCTCTACAAGGTAGCCGGCGAGTTGCTGCCGGGCGTCTTCCACGTCTCCGCGCGCGCACTCGCTGCCAACTCCCTGAACATCTTCGGCGACCACCAGGATGTCATGGCCGCACGCCAGACGGGCTGCGCCATGCTCGCCGAGGCGAGCGTCCAGGAGGTCATGGACCTCTCGGCAGTCGCACACCTCGTCGCCATCAAGGGCCGCGTGCCGTTCATCAACTTCTTCGACGGCTTCCGCACGTCGCATGAGATCCAGAAGATCGAGACGATCGACTACGAGGACCTCGCAAAGCTCCTCGACTGGGATGCCGTCAAGGCCTTCCGCCGCCGCGCGCTCAATCCGGACCACCCGGTCCTGCGCGGCTCCGCGACGAACCCGGACATCTACTTCCAGTCGCGTGAAGCAGCCAACAGCTTCTACGATGCACTGCCAGAGCTCGTCGAGGAGGCCATGGCTGACCTCGCGAAGGTCACGGGCCGCGAGCACCATCTCTTCGACTACTACGGCGCCGAGGATGCCGACCGCATCATCATCGCGATGGGCTCCGTCTGCCAGACGGTCCAGGAGACGGTCGACTACCTCAACGCGAAGGGGGAGAAGGTCGGCCTCTTGAACGTACACCTCTACCGTCCGTTCTCCATCGAGCACTTCTTCAAGTACCTGCCAAAGACGATCGAGAAGGTCGCCGTCCTCGACCACACGAAGGAGCCGGGCTCTCTTGGCGAGCCGCTTTACCTCGATGTCAAGGCAGCCTTCTACCATTCCGACATGCATCCGACGATCGTCGGCGGCCGCTTCGGTCTCGGCGGCAAGGACACGACGCCGGACCAGATCTTCGCCGTCTTCGAGGAGCTCAAGAAGGACGCGCCGAAGGACGGCTTCACAATCGGCATCGACGACGATGTCACGCACACGAGCCTGACGCCGGCACTGACGGATGTCGACCTCACGCCAGAGGGCACGACGGCCTGCAAGTTCTGGGGCCTCGGCTCGGACGGCACGGTCGGCGCCAACAAGAGCGCCATCAAGATCATCGGCGACAAGACGGACATGTACGCCCAGGCGTACTTCGCCTATGACTCCAAGAAGTCGGGCGGCATCACGATGTCGCACCTGCGCTTCGGCAAGTCCCCAATCACGAGCCCGTACCTCATCAACAAGGCGGACTTCATCTCCTGCTCGCAGCAGTCGTACGTCTACAAGTACGACCTGCTCGCCGGCCTCAAGAAGGGCGGCACGTTCCTCCTCAACACGGTCTGGAGCGACGAGGAGCTCACGAAGCACCTGCCGGCAGCCATGAAGCGCTACATCGCCAAGAACGAGATCCAGTTCTACACGGTCAACGCTGTGTCGATTGCCAAGGGCCTCGGCCTCGGCGGCCGCTTCAACATGGTCATGCAGTCCGCGTTCTTCAAACTTGCGAACATCATCCCGATCGAGACGGCTGTGACGTACCTCAAGGAAGCCGTCGTGACCTCGTACGGCCGCAAGGGCCAGAACATCGTCGACATGAACAACGGCGCCATCGACCAGGGCATCGAGGCCCTGCACAAGGTCGAAGTGCCGAGCTCGTGGGCTGATGCCGAAGACGAGCCGCAGGAGAAGCGCGACCTGCCGGAGTTCATCACCGAGGTCCAGGAGGTCATGAACCGCCAGGAAGGCGACAAGCTGCCTGTCTCGAAGTTCGCCGGCGACCGCGCCGACGGCACGTACCCGCTCGGCGGCGCCGCCTACGAGAAGCGCGGCACGGCCATCAACGTGCCAGTCTGGAACGCCCAGAAGTGCATCGGCTGCAACAAGTGCTCCTACGTCTGCCCGCACGCCTCCATCCGCCCGGTCCTCACGACGGACGAAGAGCTCGCTGCAGCACCGGAGGGCTTCCCGTCCAAGGAAGTCCGCGCCGTCAAGGACTACCACTTCACGGTGGCTGTCTCCACGATGGACTGCCTCGGCTGCGGCAACTGCGCGCAGGTCTGCCCGGTCAAGGCCCTCGACATGACGCCGCTTGACGACGACCTCAAGGCAAAGCAGGCTTACTTCGACTACGGCGTCGACACGGAAAAAGTCGCGCCGAAGAAGAACCCGATGAAGAAAGAGACCGTCATCGGCAGCCAGTTCGAGCAGCCGCTCATCGAGTTTTCCGGCGCCTGCGCCGGCTGCGGCGAGACGCCGTACGCCAAGCTCATCACGCAGCTCTTCGGCGACCGCATGATGATCGCCAACGCCACGGGCTGCACCTCCATCTGGGGCGGCAGCGCACCGGCCATGCCGTACACGACGAACGCCAAGGGCCATGGCCCGGCTTGGGACAACTCCCTGTTCGAGGATAACGCAGAGTTCGGCCTCGGCATGTTCCTCGGCACGCAGTCCGTCCGCAACGGCCTCGCCGATGACGCCAAGAAGGCCATCGAAGAAGGCCTCGGCAGCGAAGACCTCCAGGCAGCCCTCAAGGACTGGGTAGAGAACCTCGACAACGGCAACGGCACGCGCGACCGCGCCGACCGCCTCGAAGCCCTGCTCGCAGCCGAGAAGGGTGACAATGCGCTGCTCAACAAACTCTACGAGAACCGCGACTACTTCGTCAAGCGCTCCCAGTGGATCTTCGGCGGCGACGGCTGGGCTTACGACATCGGCTACGGCGGCGTCGACCACGTCCTCGCCTCCGGCGCAGACGTCAACGTCTTCGTCTTCGATACCGAAGTCTACTCCAACACCGGCGGCCAGGCCTCCAAGGCAACGCCGGCAGCAGCGATTGCACAGTTCGCCGCCACGGGCAAGAAGACCCGCAAAAAGGATCTCGGCCTCATGGCCAAGACCTACGGTTACGTCTACGTCGCCCAGGTCGCCATGGGCGCAGACCAGAACCAGTTGCTCAAGGCCATCACCGAGGCCGAGGCTTATCCGGGCCCGTCCCTCATCATCGCCTACGCACCGTGCATCAACCACGGCATCCGCAAGGGCATGGGCTGCAGCCAGCTCGAGGAGAAACTCGCCGTAGAGTGCGGCTACTGGGCAAACTACCGCTACAACCCGCAGCTCGTCGGCACCGACAAGAACCCGTTCAGCCTCGACTCCAAAGAGCCGGACTTCTCCAAGTTCCAGGACTTCCTCATGGGCGAGAACCGCTACATCAACCTCAAGCGCACCTTCCCAGAAGCAGCCGAAGCCCTCTTCGAGAAGACCCAGCGCGACGCCGAGATCCGCTACAACAACTACAAGACCCTCGCCGGCAAATAATCGCCAGCAGGGCATAGAAAAAGACCTGTCCGTTTGGACAGGCCTTTTTTATTGGAAGTACCTTCAGCGCAGGGATGGATTCCGCCTGCAGGAGCGAAGTGACCGCCCGCAGGGCTGGCCCTCAAGTCGCATGCGCAAGAGCAGTCGATGAAAGCCCGCCGCGGCAGGCGGCGCACCGCCTCCATGCACACAGCCGAGATGAGGGCCATTTAACGGAGCGACGAAGCCGGGATCCATCCCTGTGCGGTACTGTCTTCCAGTCGTGCGAACTCGTGCAATGGGGCAGTAGCGTACCTTCAGCGCAGGGATGGATTCCGCCTGCAGAAGTGAAGTGACCGCCCGCAGGGCTGGCCCTCAGTCGCATGCGCAAGAGCAGTCGATGAAAGTCCGCCGCGGCAGGCGGCGCACCGCCTCCATGCGCGCAGCCGAGATGAGGGCCATTTCAGCGGAGCGACGAAGCCGGAATCCATCCCTGCGCGCCACCGGAACCGCTCCTTAATACCAGCGCGTCATCGGCAGCTCATTGTTGTTGCCCTTCGTCATCAGCACCTGGTGGATATCAATGTACCCGATGTAGAACGCCGCCGCACACCCCGCGAGATAGAGATCCCACATCCGCACGAACTCCTCATTCTTCCAGCCCGCGACCACATCGTGGACCTTGAGGAAATTGTGGTACCAGCACATCAGCGTCCGGTAGTAGTGGCGTCGCAGGCTCTCCACATCGAGCACGCGGAAGTCCGCATCGTAGGCGTGCGAGATGAGCTCGCGCAGCGACGGCAGCGTCCCGCCCGGGAAGATGTACTTGCGGATCCACGGCTCCGACACCACCTCATCGTGGCCCGTGATCGTGTGCAGGAGAAAGATGCCGCCGTCCTTTAAGAGATGGTTCGCCGTCTCCATGTACGTCGCGTAGTTCGACCGGCCCACATGCTCCATCATGCCGACACTGACGATGCGGTCGAAGATCAGCCCCTTGTCCTCAAGGTCGCGGTAGTCCACGAGCTCAATCTGCACCTGGCCCTCGAGCCCTTCCGCCTTGATGCGCTCCTGGCCCTTCTTCCACTGCTCCTTGCTGAGCGTGCAGCCGTAGCCCTTGACGCCGTACTTCTTCGCCGCCTCGATGAGCAAAAAGCCCCAGCCGCAGCCGATGTCTAAGAGCGTCATGCCCTTCTTGAGGTAGAGCTTCTCGAGGATGTAGTCCACCTTGTTGCGCTGCGCCTGCTCGAGCGTGTCGTCCTCATGCTTGAAGTACGCGCACGAATAGCTCATCGTCGGGTCGAGCCAGAGCTTGTAGAATTCATTGCCCAAATCGTAATGGGACGAGACCTCCTTGGCCTGGTCCTTCTTCTTCTCCGACATGTAGAGGATGTTGCGCAGCCCCTTGCGGTCGAGCGAGAAGCGGTCGGCCTGCTCGAGGAACGTGCAGAGCATGTGGAAGAGGTCGCCCTCGATCTCGATGTCGCCGCGCATGTAGGCCTCGCCGAGCGCCAGCTGCGTCGACTCCAAGAGCGCCTTCTTCGGGACATCCTTGTGCACGACCACTGTGAACTCCGGCTCACCCTGGCCAATCGTGTACACCTCATCGTGCAGCTTCACATTGAAGCAGTGCTTGTCAAAGCGACTCAAATAGTGGAGCAGGAAATTATCCATGAGTTTCTGGAAATGCATCAAAAAAATCTCCCTTCTGCTGGGAGCCACCTCATGTGGCTCTCTCAAGTGTTTCAGGAATCTTCGACATCGTGCAAGCAAAATCCTCTTTTGAGTAAAAGGAGCGGGAAGAAGGACCCTCATGCTGCATTCTGTTCCTGCAACAGCGAAAGACGCGAGAAAGACTCCGAATAGACCGCTTGCTTGGAGCAATGTTAATCAAACGTGATAAAAATCAAAGAAGATAAGGTATATATGTCGAAATCGCATGGCTTCATTAAGGTTACACGTGACTTTTATTTCAAAATGATGTAAGATAATAATAAAAACATAAAGTTTGTAACAAGATGGATTGCAACTTTACAGTGGAACCGGTTTGTTGAGCACGGCATAGGCCAGTCATGGAGGACACGCTCCACATCCGGCGACACAAGGGAAATCAACACGAGAAGAACTAAAAATATGTCGGATGGGGGAAGCAAGATGAACCACATTTACAAAGTCGTCTGGAGCAAAGTCAAGAACTGCTACGTCGTCGTCTCCGAGATTGCCAGGAGCAACGGCAAGACCCGCTCCCAGAAAGTCGTAGCCGTTCTTGGCACTGCCCTGATCAGCAGCGTGCTGTTCACTGGGGGGGGACAGTTTGAGATTGCAGAGGCAGCACCACACACGATTGGCGGGTATACCTTTGATGATACGACGATTTCTATTGCCACAAGTAGATCGACTGTATCATCAACAGGTGGAAGTAAGACAATCGCTTTAGGAAATAAGACAAGAGCTACAGGAGCCAATTCCGTTGCACTGGGAGATCAGAATGAAGCGACGGGAGATAATGCCATTGCCTTTGGCGGCGGCTATAACAAGGCTACAAAGTCTAATACTGCCAGCGGCACCGCATCAGTGGCTTTTGGTGAAGGGACACAGGCTCTTTCGGAAGGCTCTGTTGCCTTTGGTAATGGCACCCAGGCGGGCAACACTGAAATAGATCCCCAGACAAAGAAAAATAGCGGTCAGGATGCTGTAGCTTTTGGCAACGGAACAAAAGCGCTTGGCGGACGTTCCCTGGCCTTTGGCGAGAAGACCATTGCCAAGTACAATGACTCTGTCGCCTTCGGCGACGATACCCGCGCATCGTCCACGGGCGCCACGGCTTTCGGCAACCGTACGCGCGCCCTGTCGCAGTATGCGACGGCCTGGGGCAATGCCACTGTTGCCGCCGATGCAGAATCCACGGCCTGGGGCACGGATACCATCGCCGGTGCCAAACTCGATGAGAATGGTGCCGTGACCAATATCTATACCTATAAGAACAACCCAAACGATAAAACCGAGGAAGAAAAGACAGCCACGGAGAAGATGGATGTCCATGGCAATCTGGCCTATCTCCGGGCAGATGGCACGACGGCTGGTATCAAACAGATGGATATCGGCGGCAAGACGGAAAAGCATGATTATGTGGTCCTGGCCGGCAAGGACGGCAATACCTATGTCCGGGATTACCAGGGCAGTCTCTGGAAGGTCAATGTGGCTGCCGACGGCACGGTGACTGTGGACACCACGGCAGGCACCAAGGGCAAGGTCTACAACGGCCAGAAGAAGACCTCTCTGGCCAAAACCACCGTGGACGGCAGCGAAGTGGACATCAACCCGGACAATGTGCTGACCAAGGCCCATGAAGGCTCCAACGGCTACACCATCGACGGCTATGCCAACGCCACGGCCTTCGGCTATTCCACCGAGGCTTCCGGCGACAACGCCACAGCCTTCGGCAACGACACTAAGGCCAAGGCGGCAGCTGCTACGGCCTTTGGTAAGACAACGACGGCTTCGGGTGACAATGCCACAGCCTTCGGCCTCAGCACTACAGCTTCCGGCAAACAGACCACGGCTTTCGGCAGTTCGACAACTGCCTCCGGCGACAACGCCACGGCTTTCGGCAACGACACCAAGGCCAAGGCATCAGCTGCTACAGCTTTTGGCACGACAACGACTGCTTCGGGCGACAATGCCACGGCCTTCGGTCTCAGCACTACAGCTTCCGGCAAACAGACCACGGCTTTCGGTAGTTCGACAACTGCCTCCGGTGACAACGCCACCGCCTTTGGCAAAAACAGCACTGCCTCCGGCGAAGCCGCAACCGCCTTCGGCATCGGTTCCACCGCTTCGGGTAAGAATTCTCTCGCCGGTCTGGGCGGCACCGCAAGTAACGAGAACTCGATTGCACTCGGTAAGGATACCAAGGCTGATAATGCAGATAGTGCAGTCTCCGTAGCCATTGGACAGAATGCAGAGGCTTCCGGTGCACAATCCTTGGCCATCGGTTTTGGCAATGTGTCTGAGACCAATCAGTCCGGAAACACGCCATATCCTGTCAGCGCAACACAGGCTGCTGCCAAAGGGGCCATTGCTATTGGTATCAATACCGGCGCTAAAGGGGAACATTCTATAGCCATGGGCTCTCATACCGATGCAGCCAAAGACTCGTCGGTGGCCATTGGCTTTGACACGCATGCCGTCGAAGATTCGTCTGTGGCCATCGGCAGTGGTACAAAGGCAGCTGGCCGCTACTCGGTAGCTCTGGGCCTGAGTTCGATTGCCGGCACGGAAACAAATGATGAGAAAAATCCGCTGGATGGCGGCGGTAGCGTAGCCATGGGTTATGCTACTTCAGCTGAAGCCTCCCGCAGTATTGCCATCGGTACCGGTGCAACAGCAGCAGATTCGCAGTTCACTACTGCCGTTGGTGATTCTACGACAGCTCAGGCTGAAGGCAGTGTGGCCATCGGTGCCGGATCCATTGCAACGAGAGGTGCAGGAAATAAGGAAAGCATCGTCTCCACCGATATTAATACAGGTAAGACAACCATAACCTATGGTGATGAAAAGAGGGCTTATCTGAAACCGGATACTCTCTCCACGGACAAGATAAGTACCTGGGGATCGACCACAGGTGCTGTGTCGGTTGGCGGTCAGGCCACATATAAAGAATATGACGACAATGGAAACCTTGTTAAGAAAACGAAGCTGCTCACCCGTCAGATTACCAACGTAGCAGCCGGTTCCGATGATACTGACGCCGTCAATGTCGCCCAGCTCAAAGCCGCTCAGCCGACTGTCACGTCGAATGACCACTCTGTGACCATTGCTACATCCACTGATTTAACAGACTATCACAAGAATTATGACTTGAAGATTGCCACGGCCACCTTGTCGCCGGAAACGAATGGCTCGGGAAACAGTGCTGTGGCAACTGGTAAGGTTACCGTTACCAATCCGACATATACAGGCAGTGACGGAAAACCTGTTACAAACGAGAATGCCTATGTAACAGGCAATAGCGTGGCAGATGCCATCAACAACTCCGGCTTCAAGCTGACCGCATCAGCGTCCGAAGGTGCGGTGACTGGCAACAAAGAGACCTTGATCCATCCGGGCGATACCATGACAATCGATGCCGGCAAGAATATTTCCTTGACCCAGGATAAAGGCAAGATCTCGATCGCCACGAAGGAAAACCTCAACTTGGGGTCTGCTGATAGCAAAGATGATAAGCAGCAGGATGTGCCGGGCACTAATGGTTCTATTACGGTCAATGGTAAGAACGGTTCTTCCGTTGCCATCAATGGCCAGGATGGTTCCATCGGCCTGACCGGCCCGAAGGGGACAGATGGCACGAGCACGTCCATCCAGATGTCGACAATCATGTCTGATCCTACACTGGATGATGGTAAGAATACCAAAACGACCAGTGATGAAGGGGAACAGCAGACAACCACGACCCAAGCTCCGCGCATCCAGTACAAGAACGGCAACACTACCTATGAAGTCGCCACGATGGATGACGGTCAGAAGTATGCCGGTGATGTACAGGCCAGCGATGCGAAGGCGAATGCATTCAGCCGCAAGCTCAATGAACAGACCAATATTGTCGGTGGAATCAAAAATCTGGATGCTCTGTCGACAGGAAATAACGTCGGCGTTGTTTCAAACGGTACAGATACGTTGACCATTCGCCTCGCTAAAGAACTCACTGACTTGACCAGCGTCACCACGGTAGCAAAGGATGCCAAGGGGAATAAGACGAGCGAGACGGTTCAGGATGGCAATGGCATTACAATCACTCCGACTACGTTGGGGGAGGGCAAGTCATCTGTATCCCTGACCGACAAGGGCCTCAGCAATGGTGGCAATCAGATTACGCATGTTGACAGTGGTCTGAAAGATGCTGCCGGCAACACGGTAGATTTGGCAGCAGCCAGTGGAGATGTGCTGAACAATGCAGTCAATGTAGGAGACTTGCAGAACGTACAGAAAGTCGCTTCTGCCCATACGGCTGTTACCGTCAATGGTAGCGTAGAAGCTCCTGATGCCGGTGCCAATGGTACTTTAGGTAATTATACTGATGAAAAGAAAGGCAATCTGCTGCTGGCACAGAAGAAGGATAACACCGGTAAGATCACCTATGACCTGAAACTCAATGATAATGTCATTCTTGGCAAGGATACCTCTGACGGCAAAGACGGCCAGGAAGGCACCATTGGCCTCACCGGTAAAGATGGTCTTCCGGGCACTGATGGCAAGCAGGGATATAGGACCACCATCATCAAGACGGAAAAAGGACAGAAAGGCAAAGATGGCAAGACCGGCAAGGAAAATCTTGGCGGCACGGACATCAACCGCATTGTCTATACCGATAAGGACGGCCGCAATCCTCAGACCGTAGCCACGATGGATGACGGGCAGAAGTATGGTGGTGATAACTATGTTGCAGCGACTGATAAGGCTGCTGAACAGAACGTCATCACGAAGAAACTGAATGAACGCTTGGATATCCAAGGTGGCGCAGATAAGGACAAGCTGACTGAACAGAACATCGGCGTCAATGTTAAAGACGGTGTAATGAAAGTCCAGCTTGCTCAGAATCTCAACCTGACCGGTAACGGATCTGTCACGATGGGCAATACCATCATCGACAATGGCGGCGTGACCATCACCACAAAAAATGGCGATAACACCAATACAATCAGCTTGACAGACAATGGCCTCAATAATGGTGGCAAGACCATCACCAATGTCGCAGGCGGCACGAATCTTACCGATGCCGTCAATGTATCGCAGCTCAACGCTGCCAAGACAACGGTGACATCGAATGACCACTCTGTGACCATTGATACGACTACGGATTCAACAGATAAGCACAAGAATTACGACTTGAAGATTGCTACGGCCACCTTGTCGCAGGATAAGACTACAGGAGACAACCCTGTGGAAACCGGTAAGGTTACTGTTAGCAACCCGAAAATTTCTGTTACAGAAAATGGAGAAACGAAGCAGGTTGATAACCCTAATGCCTATGTAACAGGCAATAGCGTGGCAGATGCCATCAACAACTCTGGCTTTACGCTGACTACATCAAAATCTGAGGGCGGTTCTGTATCGGGAACATCGACTACGTTGATCAAGCCGGGTAGCACTGTAACGTTGAATGCAGGCAAGAACATTGCCATGACTCAGGCAGATAGTAAAGTGACCATTGCTTTGTCGGATGATGTGACCGCGCAGACAATCACTGCTAATGGCAAGAATGGTAATGACGGCGAGATTGGTCTCACCGGCAAGAACGGTGCTGATGGCACAGTAACCACCATCATCAAGACCATCGGCAAGAATGGTACCGATGGCAAGAATGGTACACCTGGTGTCAATGGCACCGATGGCATCACTCGCATTGTCTATCAGGATGGCAAAGACGGCGAAGCTGGCACTACGACCCATACAGTGGCTACGCTTGATGACGGTCTGAAGTTCATTGGTGACAAAACTGATGATAAGGCGATTGCCAAAAAGCTTGGTGATATCTTGAAGATTAAAGGCGACGGTACTTACGATGCAGCTACCCAAACAAATACGAGCAATATCCAGACTTCTGTTGATGGCGATGCAATCAAGGTTGCTCTGAATAAAGATATCAACCTGAAGCAGGATGGTTCCTTGACCGTCGGCGGCAACACGCAGGATGGTTCTAAAACGGTGGATAATCCGATTGTCATCAAGCACTTCGGCGACAAGACGCTCGATATGATTACAGGCGTTGACAAAGATGGCAAGCCGATTTCTGCTAATAAAAAGGCTGCAGCTGGCGACTATGTCACAGGCCTTGACAACAAGGACTGGAATGTCGACAGTCCGACTTACGTCAGCGGCCGTGCAGCTACCGAAGACCAGCTCAAGACAATCAGTGATGCGGTCAAAGAAGCTTCTACTACAGCTGGTAAGCATACAGTCGTTACTGTAGAAGGTGGGAAAGACGCCGGAACTACAGACTATAACGGTGAAAACCTGAAGCTGAAAGTCACGGATACAGCTGGTCAGAAGACGTACGATCTGAAACTCAGCGATAAGCTGAACCTCGGCACGGTTGGCAAAGATGGTGAGAAAGGTACAGATGGCTCTATTGGACTCAAGGGGGCAGACGGCAAGTCTAGCATCGGTCTCAACGGCAAGGATGGTATCTCTGTTATTGGCAAGGATGGTAAGAATGGCGTCAGCATCACAGGTTCCAATGGCCTCAATGGCAAGGACGGCATCGATGGCAAGATTGCCATCGGTACGCCGGGCAAGGACGGCCAGCCGGGCAAAGATGCGGTTTCTATCTCCGGCCAGAATGGTATTGGCCATATCGGCCTGACCGGCCAGAGAGGTGAAGATGGCAAGGATGGTGTATTTACCGACCTTTCCACGACCCTTGGCACAGCAACGCTTGACCCTGCCAAGAATGAGCAGAGCAAGTCGGCCGACAAGGTGAATGCAGACGATAAATCATCCCGCATCCAGTACCAGACGACCGTCACAGACAAAGATGGCAAGACTAAGACGGTCATTACCCATGAAGTCGCTACGATGGACGACGGCCAGAAGTATGCTGGTGATTTCGGCGATGGCGCTTCGGTCAAGCTGAACAAGACGGTCAACGTCAAGGGCAATGCCAAGAAGGAAGCCGACCTTACGGATGGCAACATCGGTGTAGTTTCGAGCCAGAGTGGCGATAACGGTCAGTTGTTGATCAAGCTGAACAAGGACCTCAACCTTGGTGACAATGGTTCTGTCAAGATGGGGAATACGACCATCAACAATGATGGTATGACCATCAGCAAGACGGAATCCGGGAAGACGACTACTGTCACACTGACGGATAAGGGCCTTAACAATGGCGGCAACAAGATTACCAATGTAGCTGCTGGTACCGATGGAACGGATGCTGTAAATGTATCCCAGCTCAATGACGTCAAGACCTTGGCTGGTCAGCATACGACGGTAGAAGCTGGTTCGAAGAATATCACGGTCAAAGAAGGTACGAATTCGACTGGTGGCAAAAACTACACCATCGATTTAGCCAAGGATGTCGCGTTTGGTGATGCCGCTAAGGGCGATAAGACGGTTGCCATCAGTGGCACCAATGGCACGGTTATGGCCGGTACAGGCGACAACAAGGTCACTGTCGACGGCTCGAAAGGTCAGATTGTCGCTGGCGGCGATAATGGCGTCAAGATCGGCAATATCGCGGAGGGCGACAGCAGACTGACCATCTACGATAAGGATGGCAAGGCTACGAACCAGACCGACAAGGCTGGCAAGTATGTCACCAATCTGGATAACAAGACCTGGAAGGATGATGGTTCCTATGTCAGCGGCCGTGCTGCTACAGAGGATCAGCTCCATCAGGTCGAGTCGAATGTCAACAAGCAGATTGCTGATGTGAACACGAAAATCGACAAGGTCGACAAGCACCATACGGAAGTCACCGTCAATGGCGGCACGGCTGCGAAAGCGGACGGCTCCTACACGGATGGCAATCTCCAGCTGAAGCAGACGACTGGCGAGGATGGGCAGAAGGTCTATGACCTGAAGCTCAACGACCAGCTCAAGGTCGGCCAGAAGGGCGACGCTGGCACGGCTGGTAAGGACGGCAACGTCACGGTCGAGACAAAGGGCGGCACGACGGTCGTCATCGGCCATGATGGCAAAGATGGAAAAGACGGCAGGGATGGCCTCTTTGTCAACGGTAAGGATGGCAAGGACGGCAAGTCCGGCGTTTCCATCACCGGTCCGAACGGCGTTGCTGGCAGGGATGGTGTCGACGGCAAAGTCGGCATCGCTGGCACGGACGGCAGAGATGCGGTCTCGATTGCTGGCAGGGATGGTGTCGGCCATATCGGCCTGACAGGCCCGAAGGGCGCAGATGGCAAGGATGGTGCTTTCACAGACCTTTCCACGATCCTCGGACAGGCTACGCTGGATCCCGCGAAGAATGTGAAGGGGAAGGATGGCGACGCCAAGGACGAAAAGGCATCCCGCATCCACTACGAGACGACGGTCGCGACGAAAGATGGTGAAAAGACAGTCTCCCATGAGGTCGCCACGATGGACGATGGCATGAAGTACAGCGGTGATTCTGGCAGCGCGGCGGTGAAGCTGAACAATAATGTCCAGCTCTACGGCGGTGCGAAGGAATACGCGGCTGGCGACAACATCGGCGTCGTTGTTTCGCAGGATGGCGATAACGCTAAGATGCAGGTCAAGTTGGCCAAGGACCTCAAGGGCATCGATAGCATCGATGCCAAGACGGTCACGACGGGCAATACGACCATCAACAACGGCGGCCTGACGGTCAAGGGCGATGACAAGCACAAGGACATCACGGTCCAGCAGGGCGCGGTCAATATGGGCGGCAACAAGATCGAAGGAGTCGCGCCGGGCCGCATTGCGCCGGATTCGACGGATGCTGTCAATGGCAGCCAGCTCGCGCAGCGCGATCAGGCGATCGGCAAGCTCGGTGGTGAGGTCAGCAATCTCGACCGCCGTGTCGACCGCGTCGGTGCCGGTGCTGCGGCTCTCGCGGCACTTCATCCGCAGGACTTCGACCCGGATGACAAGTGGGATTTCGCAGTGGGCTACGGCAATTACCGCGGTGCGAATGCGGCGGCTGTCGGCGCGTTCTACCGTCCGAATGAGGACACGACGCTGTCGGTCGGCGGCACAGTCGGCGGCGGCGAGAACATGGTCAACGCTGGCATCAGCTTCAAGTTCGGCCAGGGCAACCATGTGACGAACAGCCGCGTCGCGATGGCAAAGGAAATCCTCGCGCTCAAGGACTACGTCCAGAAGCAGGACGAGAAGATCGAGAAGCTCGAAGCGCTCGTCGGGACGCAGGGCACGGCAAACGCGCCGAAGCGCCGTTCCATCCTGTTCCCGGATGTGCCGGAGAACCACTGGGCTTACGCCTACGTCAAGAAATTGGCGGACCGCGGCCTGCTCGAGGGCTATCCGGATGGCGAGTTCAAGGGCACGCGCACGATCACGCGCTATGAGTTCGCCGCCATCTTCTCGCGGGCACTCGAGAACGGTGTCAGCGTCGACGGCGACATGGAGCGCATGTCGGAAGAATTCGAGCCGGAGATCCGCGAGCTCTCCCTGAACCGTTTCCGCGTCGACCGCGTCGAGGGCGATGACAACGACCGCCATAAGATCGAGCGCGTCCGCGTCAACGACCGCGATGAACTGGTCAAGCAGAAGAACGGCGAGCAGAAGAAGCGCTACCGCGATGTCTACGGCAGCGTGATCGAGAAAGACGCGCCATCTGACGCTGTGAAGTAAAGTCAATAAGCAAACAGAAAAAGAGAAGGCATCCAGCAAAAACTTGCTGGATGCCTTCGTTCATGTTAAACTGGAAATGCTACTGGGAACGGCTGGCGGTTCCTCGCAGAAAGGTCGAAATCTATCGACAGGCGAGGTGATAGCCTTGGATCAAGCGACGATGCAGCTTCTGCTGATCTTACTCATCTTGATCATGGTAAAAAAATAACCGCCTGAGCGACCAAACTTAGCGGTTATTTTCATGAAAGTGATAAAATAAACCAACGAGTGAGGAACTGCGCCGCACCCAGTAGTTTTTTCTTACATTTATTATACTATTTTTGCATAGGGAAAGCAAGTAGACTCATTTTTTTAGGCCTGACAAGGAAAAATGCTTGACACGGTGGCGAGGAGCCGCTATAATAGCCTATGTCAAGCAAAACGCCTTGGCACGATATCAGGATTAAGGTGGGGCAGGATGGAGCAGCTTTTGTATTTGTCGGCGCTGTTTGATTTTTATGGGGCGCTTTTGACAGAGAAGCAGCAGGAATGCCTCAAGATGCATCTCTTTGAGGATTTTTCCCTATCGGAGATCGGCGAGGAGCTCGGGATTTCCCGGCAGGCGGTCTACGACAACATCCATCGCTCTGAGAAGGCCATGGAATCGTACGAAGAGAAGCTTGGGCTCGTGGCGCGTTACCAGAGGGAGCGCGCGGTGCTCGCGGACATCTGCCGCTCGGTCAAGGCCCTGCGGACGGATGCCAACAGCGCTGCGGTCAGCGACATCCTCGCGCGGCTCGTGCCTCTCCTCGGTAGCAGTGAATATGGCCGGGAGGTATGATTTTTGATTTTTGAAAGTTTATCGGACCGACTCCAGGCAACCTTCAAGAAGCTCCGCGGCCACGGCAAGCTGACGGAGGACGACGTCAATGAGGCGATGCGCGAGGTGCGCATGGCGCTTCTCGAAGCCGATGTCAATTTCAAGGTTGTCAAGCAGTTCATCAAGACCGTCAAGGAACGCGCGATCGGCCAGGATATCCTCGAGACGCTGACACCTGCCCAGGTCGTCATCAAGATCGTCGATGAGGAGCTCACGAAGCTCATGGGCGGCACGCAGAGCCGTCTCAACATGAGCCCGAAGCCGCCGACGGTCATCATGATGGTCGGCCTGCAGGGCGCCGGTAAGACGACGTCGGCCGGCAAGCTCGGCCTTGCGCTCAAGAAGCAGGGCAAGCGCCCCTTGCTCGTCGCGGCGGATATCTACCGCCCGGCGGCCATCACGCAGCTGCAGGTCCTCGGCAAGCAGCTCGACATCCCCGTGTTCTCGATGGAGCAGGGGACGGACGCGGTGACGATCGCGAAGGAGTCGATCGGCTACTCGCAGTCGCATGCCTGCGATGTCGTCATCATCGATACGGCGGGCCGCCTGCAGATCGATGAGAAGCTCATGCAGGAGCTTCGCGACATCAAGTCGGAGGTTCATCCGCATGAGATCCTGCTCGTCGTCGATGCGATGACGGGCCAGGAATCCGTCAATGTCGCGCAGGCGTTCAACGACGCTCTCGGCCTCGATGGCGTCGTCATGACGAAGCTCGACGGCGATGCCCGCGGCGGCGCGGCGCTCTCCGTCAAGGCGGTCACGGGCGTGCCCATCAAGTTCATCGGTCTTGGCGAGAAGCTCGAGCCGCTCGAGCCGTTCCATCCGGACCGCATGGCGTCGCGCATCCTCGGCATGGGCGATGTGCTCTCGCTCGTCGAGAAGGCACAGGCGACTTTCGACATGGAAGAAGCCAAGAAGATGGAGAAGAAGCTGCGCAAGGACGAGTTCACGCTCGATGATTTCCTCGCGCAGATGCAGCAGGTCAAGAAACTCGGCTCGCTCGAGAACATCTTAGGCCTGATTCCGGGCATGGGCGGCCTCAAGAAGCAGCTCGCCGGTCAGGACATCGACCTCGACGGTAAGGAAATGCGCCAGATTGAGGCAATCATCAAGTCGATGACGCCGAAGGAGCGCGCCAACATCACGATCATCAACGGCAGCCGCCGCAAGCGCATCGCGATGGGCTCCGGCACGCGCGTGCAGGACGTCAACAAGCTCCTGAAGCAGTTCGGCGAGATGAAGAAGATGATGAAGAAGATGCAGAAGGGCAAAAAGGGCCTGCCGAATCTCGGCGGCCTGGGACTTCCCAAATTGCCGTTCATGCATTGAGATATTTCCTGATCACGATTTGAAAGGTGGTGAATTCACATGGCAGTAAAGATTCGTCTGAACCGTATGGGTGCAAAGAAGAATCCGTTCTATCGCATTGTTGTCGCGGACTCCCGCGCACCGCGCGATGGTCGTTTCATCGAGGTCCTCGGTAACTACGATCCGTCCCAGAACCCGGCAGTCGTCAATGTTGACGAGGAGAAGGTTCTCGACTGGATGGGCAAGGGTGCTCAGCCGACGGACACCGTTAAGAATCTCTTCAGCAAGAAGGGCCTCATGGCTAAGTTTGCTGAGGTAAAGAACGCTAAGAACTGATTGAGTGAGGCTACAGCATGAAAGAACTTGTTGAAGTCATCGCCAAGTCCTTAGTGGATCATCCGGAAGATGTCCGCGTCGAGGAGAAGCAGCAGGACCGTCAGGTCACGCTCGAGCTCCGCGTGGATGAGGATGACATGGGCAAGGTCATTGGCCGCCAGGGCCGCATCGCGAAAGCCATGCGCACGGTTGTCAAGGCCGCAGCCACCCGGGAGAACAAGAAAGTCTCGGTTGATATCATTTGAAAAGAGCGGCATCGCCCACATGCATCTGCATGGCATGGGTATTGCCGCTGTTTTTGTATCTTGAACAAGAAGCAGAGAAGCAGAAAAGAGGAATACCATGGATACGATTTCGCTCAAGATGCCGGTGACGGTCAAGGCCAAGGTCACGGAGAAGCTCAAGGAGAAGATGACGAAGGAGCTCGCAGAGGGCATCCAGCGCGCAGAGCTCGAGCTGCAGCAGCTCGACATCCAGGAGAAGCGCGTCATGCAGGAAAACGGCCCGGCAAACCCGCAGGAGCCGACGCCGCAGGAGATCCAGCGCCTCAACGCCATCCAGCAGCACTTCGGCCAGGAGCGCCAGAAGCGTGCGGAGTACCGCGCGCAGGCTCTCGCGCAGAAGGAGCAGACGGAGAAGCTCAAGATCGGTTCGGAGATCGTGCAGGGCACGCTCGAGCGCCAGGTCGAGGTCAAGGTCGGCGACGATATGCGTGAGCTCATGAATGTGGAAGTGCTGGTGGAAGATGACAAGATTATCGCTATCCGCGGCTAATAAGAAGAAAGACCGCGTGACAATCGGCAAGGTCGGCGCGGTGCACGGCATCCACGGCGAGCTGCGCATCATCCCGCTGACGGACTTCGTCGAGCGCTTTGCCGGCATGAAGGAAGTCATGGTCGGCGATGAGATGCTGCACATCGAGAGCTGCAAGTTCCACAAGCAGTTCGTGCTGCTGAAGTTCCGCGAGTACCCGGTGCGCGAGCAGGCCATGCGCCTGACGGGCCAGCTGCTGACGGTCGCGCGCGACGAGGCTGTGCCGCTTGAAGAGGGTGAGTTCTACACCTTCGACATCATCGGGCTGACGGTCTATGATATGGCGGGCACGGAGCTCGGCACAGTCGAGAACGTCCTGCGCACGGGCAGCAACGATGTCTACCAGGCGCGCCGCCCGGACGGGCGCGAACTGCTCATACCGGCGCTCAAGGCCGTCGTGCGCGAGATCGATGTCGCGGGCGGCCGCATGGTCGTCGATCTGCCGGAGGAGACGGACGATGCGCATTGACATGATCACGCTGTTCCCGGAGATGTTTGCGGGGCCGTTCGGCGCGAGCATCACGAAGCGCGCCGTGGAGAAGGGCATCCTCGACATCCACTTCACGAATTTCCGCGACTACTCGTTCGACAAGCACAGGCATGTCGACGATTCGCCGTTCGGCGGCGGCGCGGGGATGGTGCTGAAGCCGGAGCCGATGTACCGCGCTGTGCGCGCGGTGCTTGAGGAGACAGCCATGCATGCGGCGAGCCGCCGCGTGCTGATCATGGACCCGGCGGGGCCCGTCTTCACGCAGGCAAAGGCGAAGGAGCTCGCGAGCTACGAGCAGCTCGTCTTCATCTGCGGCCACTACGAGGGCTTCGATGCGCGCATCTACCCGCTCGCTGACGAGGCCATCTCCATCGGCGACTTCGTGCTGACGGGCGGCGAGCTGCCCGCGATGGTCATCACGGATGCCGTCTCGCGCATGCTGCCGGGCGTGCTCGGCGATGCGGAGTCGGCCCCGACGGACTCGTTCTACGACGGGCTCCTGGGCTTCCCGCAGTACACGCGGCCGCGCGACTTCGAGGGCATGGAAGTGCCGGAGGTGCTGCTCTCGGGCGACCACGCGAAGATCCGCCAGTGGCGCCACGAGCAGTCGCTGCGCCTGACGCAGGAGAAGCGTCCGGACCTGCTCGCGAAGAAGGCGCTCAGCGACGAGGACCGCGCGATCCTGCGCCGCTTCGAGCAGCCCGGCTGACGGCCGGGACACCTGCTCAAGAGGGGGCTCCGGGCGCAAGATTCTTCTTGTTTCAACGAGTTGAATCTGCTACAATAAAGCTAACGATAGCAGACAGGCCACGGCTTCTGGAGCCGTGGCCTTTTTGGTGAAAGGCAGGGGTTTGTGGATTGGAGGAAAAGCTGAAGCTGTACGGCTTCAATAACCTGACGAAGGCATTGAGCTTCAACATCTATGATATCTGTTATGCGAAGTCGGCGCGGGAGCAGCAGGACTACATCAAGTACATCGACGAGCAGTACAACTCGGAGCGCTTGACGAACATCCTGTCGACGGTTACGGAGATGATTGGGGCGCGCATCCTCAACATCGCGAAGCAGGATTACGACCCGCAGGGCGCAAGCGTGACGATGTTGATCGCGGAAGAAGACGCGGTGACATCGGGACGCAAGAAGCCGGTCGAGTCGGCCATCCTTGGCGACACGATCCTCGCGCATCTCGACAAGAGCCATGTGACGGTGCACACGTATCCGGAGTTCCACCCGGGCACGAGCATCGCGACGTTCCGCGTCGACATTGATGTCGCGACGTGCGGCGAGATCACGCCCTTGAAGACGCTCGACTACATGATCGCACAGTTCGACTCGGATATCATCACGATGGACTACCGCGTGCGCGGCTTCACGCGCGACCTCGACGGCCGCAAGCTCTTCATGGACTCGAAGATGCGGTCCATCCAGGAGTTCATCGCCAAGGAGACGCTCGACCGCTACGATGCCGTCGACATCAACCTCTATCAGGCGAATCTCTACCACACGCGCATGCTCATCAAGGAGCCGCAGCTGCAGAACTACCTCTTCAATACGGACATCTACGAGATCCCGCCGAAGGACCGCCTGGCCATCAGCAACAGCCTGCGCCGCGAGATGATCGAGATCTACAGTGGGCGCAACCTCTACTGAGGTGACGTGCTCTGTGCATATACTACACACGATAAGGAAGTGAAGGAAATGGGAGGATATCTGACTCAGGACCGCGCGCCAATCCTCGAGGCGCTCGAGCGCATGAAGCGCGCGCGCCTCGTGCCGTTTGATGTGCCGGGCCACAAGCGCGGCCGCGGCAATCCGGAGCTTCGGGACTTCCTCGGGGAGAAGTGCCTCGACGTCGATGTCAACTCGATGAAGATGCTTGACAATCTCTGCCATCCCGTCTCGGTCATCCGCGATGCGGAGAAGCTCGCAGCGGAGGCCTTTGGCGCGGCACATGCGTTCTTCATGGTCGGCGGCACGACGTCGGCCGTGCAGGCGATGGTGCTGACGGCCGTCGGCCGCGGCGACAAGATCATCATGCCGCGCAATGTGCACCGCAGCGCCATCAACGCGCTGATCCTCTGCGGCGCAGTGCCGGTCTACGTCAACCCGCAGATGGACCACACGCTCGGCATCTCGCTCGGCATGCGTGTCGAGGAAGTCAAGGACGCCATCAGGCGCCATCCCGACGCGAAGGCCGTGCTCGTCAACAATCCGACGTACTACGGCATCTGCTCGAACTTGCGCGAGATCGTTCGCCTCGCACACGAGCACGGCATGATGGTGCTCGCCGACGAGGCGCACGGCACGCATTTCTACTTCAACGACAAGCTGCCCGTCTCGGCCATGGCGGCGGGCGCCGACATGGCGTCGATCAGCATGCACAAGTCGGGCGGCTCGCTGACGCAGAGCTCGATGCTGCTCTGCGGCCCCGCTGTCAATGCGGGCTACGTGCATCAGGTCATCAACATCACGCAGACGACCTCAGGCTCCTACCTCCTGCTCTCGAGCCTCGACATCAGCCGCCGCAACCTCGCCTTGCATGGCCAGGAGATCTTCGACAAGGTCATCCGTCTTGTCGAGTACGCGCGCGACGAGATCAACGCCATCGGCGACTACTACGCCTACAGCCGCGAGCTCGTGAACGGCGACTCCGTCTACGACTTCGACACGACGAAACTCTCCATCTTCACGCGGCCGACGGGCCTCGCGGGCATCGAGGTCTACGACCTGCTGCGCGACGAGTACGACATCCAGACGGAGTTCGGCGACATCGCGAACCTCCTGGCCTACGTCTCAGTCGGCGACCGCCCGAAGGACATCGAGCGCCTCGTCGCGGCGCTCGCGGAGATCCGCCGCAACTACCGCAAGGATTCCTCGAAGATGCTCAAGGCCGAGTACATCGAGCCGGAGGTCGTCTACGGTCCGCAGGAGGCATTCTACGCCGAGAAGGAGTCGCTGCCCATCGAGTCGACAGCGGGCCGCGTCTGCAGTGAGTTCGTCATGTGCTACCCGCCGGGTATCCCGATTCTCGCGCCGGGCGAGCGCATCACGGACGAGATCCTGACCTACATCCGCTACGCGCGCAAGAAGGGCTGCCAGATGACGGGCCCTGAAGACATGACGCTCGCGCGGCTCAATGTCGTGAAATGACAAGACAACAAGATACGATATCGGCCTGATATGGCCGTAGGATATGATATACAAGGGGGGATCTTGATTCTATGGAACTCTGGTTTACCGAACACCACACGCCAAAAGTCCGTCTGTCCATCAAGGTGGACCGCCAGCTCTACTCGGGCCGCAGCGAATTCCAGCGCATCGACATCTTCGATTCGAAGGAGTTCGGCCGCTTCCTGACGCTCGACGGCTACATGATGCTGACGGAGATGGATGAGTTCATCTACCACGAGATGATTACGCACGTGCCGATGTGCGTCAACCCGGATGCGCACGACATCCTCGTCATCGGCGGCGGCGACGGCGGCACGGTGCGCGAGCTCCTGCGCTACCCGACGGTGCGCCACATCGACCTCGTCGAGATCGATGAGCTCGTCGTCGAGGTCTGCAAGAAGTACCTGCCGCAGACGGCGGGATGCCTTTCTGACCCGCGCATCTCCATCCACTACGAAGACGGCCTCAAGTACGTGCGCCACGCGGAAAATGCCTACGACCTCATTATCGTCGATTCGACGGACCCGTTCGGGCCGGGCGAGGGGCTCTTCACGAAGGAGTTCTACGGCAACTGCTACAAGGCGCTGCGCGAGGACGGCATCATGGTCAACCAGCACGAGAGCCCGTTCTACCAGCAGGACGCCTACGCGATGCAGCGCGCCCACAAGCGCATCGTCGATTCCTTCCCAATCAGCCGCGTCTATCAGGCGCACATCCCGACGTACCCGTCAGGCCACTGGCTCTTCGGCTTTGCCTCAAAGAAGCGCCATCCCGTCAAGGACGTCAACTGGGTGCGCTGGAACGCCCTCGGGCTCAAGACACGCTACTACAACACGCAGCTGCACGCGGGCGCCTTTGCCCTGCCGAATTATGTGGAGGAGATGCTAAGAGATGTTGAACCGGAATCGTAATGTCGAGATGTTCCTCGGCTGTGAAAGCACCTACGAGGAGAGCCGCATCGTGCTCTACGGCGCGCCGTTTGACTCGACGACGTCGTACCGCCCGGGCACGCGCTTCGCGAGCCGCACGATGCGCGCGGAGTCGTACGGCCTCGAGACGTACAGCCCGTACCAGGACCTCGACCTCGAGGACGCGAAGGTATTTGACGGCGGCGACCTCGAGCTCTGCTTCGGCGACACGGAGATGGCGCTCGGCGACATCGAGGCGTGTGCGCGCGATATCGTCGCGGACGGCAAGCTGCCGTTCCTCATCGGCGGCGAGCACCTCGTGACACTGCCGGCCTTCTGCGCCGTGCAGGCAAAGTACCCGGATGTCGCCGTCATCCACTTTGACGCGCACACGGACCTGCGCGAGGAGTACCTCGGTAACCGCCTCTCGCACGCGACAGTCATCCGCCGCATCTGGGAGATCATCGGCGACGGCCGCATCTTCCAGTTCGGCATCCGCAGCGGCGAGCGCGCGGAGTGGTACTGGTCGGCCGAGGGCCACACGAAGATCCAGAAGTTCAGCTTCGCGGGCCTCGACGAGGCGATTGAGTCGCTGGCGGGCCGCCCGGTCTACCTGACCATCGACCTCGATGTGCTCGACCCCTCGTGCTTCCCCGGCACGGGGACGCCGGAGGCGGGCGGCGTGCGCTTCACGGACCTCTTGTCCGCCGCGCTGCGCACCATCCGCGGCTGCCGCATCGTCGGCTGTGACATGGTCGAGCTCTCACCGCCTCTTGACCCGAGCGGTGCCTCGACGGCCACGGCCCTCAAGCTCCTGCGCGAGATGCTGCTCGCGCTCGAGAAGCCCTACATCCAGAAATGAAATCGTTCTATATTCCATCATTCCATACTTCAGGAGGTATTACCATGGGAAAAGCTTTGATCATCGGCTGCGGCGGCGTCGCGAGTGTCGCCATCCACAAGTGCTGCCAGAACTCGGACGAATTCAGTGAGATCATGATTGCCTCGCGCACGAAGTCGAAGTGCGACGCGCTCAAGGAGAAGCTCGAGGGCACGACGAAGACGAAGATCCGCACGGCGCAGGTCGATGCCGACAATGTCGATGCGCTCATCGCTCTGATCGAGGACTTCCAGCCGGACGTCGTGCTGAACCTCGCGCTGCCGTACCAGGACCTGCACATCATGGATGCCTGCCTCGCGACGAAGACGAACTACGTCGACACGGCCAACTACGAGCCGGAGGACACGGCGAAGTTCGAGTACAAGTGGCAGTGGGCCTACCGCGAGCGCTACGAGAAGGCCGGCATCACGGCGCTCCTCGGCTCCGGCTTCGACCCGGGCGTCACGGGCGTCTTTGCCGCCTATGCGCTCAAGCACCACTTCGACGAGATCAACTACATCGACATCCTCGACTGCAACGCCGGCGACCACGGCTATCCGTTCGCGACGAACTTCAACCCTGAGATCAACATCCGCGAAGTCTCGGCCAACGGCAGCTACTGGGAGGACGGCCACTGGGTCGAGACGAAGCCGATGGAGATCAAGCGCGTCTACAACTTCCCGGAAGTCGGCCCGAAGGACATGTACCTTCTGCACCACGAGGAGCTCGAGAGCCTCGGCCTCAACATTCCGGGCATCAAGCGCATCCGCTTCTTCATGACGTTCGGCCAGAGCTACCTCACGCACCTCAAGTGCCTCGAAAATGTCGGCATGACGTCCATCGAGCCGATCGAGTTCGAGGGCAAGAAGATCGTGCCGCTGCAGTTCCTCAAGGCTGTGCTGCCGGACCCGGCAAGCCTCGGCCCGCGCACGAAGGGCAAGACGAACATCGGCTGCATCTTCCGCGGCAAGAAGGACGGCAAGGACAAGACGTACTACCTCTACAACGTCTGTGACCATCAGGAGTGCTACAAGGAAGTCGGCTCGCAGGCCGTCTCCTACACGACGGGCGTGCCGGCCATGATCGGCGCGATGCTCATCATGAACGGCACCTGGAAGGGCCCAGGCGTCAAGAACATCGAGGAGTTCGACCCGGATCCGTTCATGGATGCCCTCAACAAGTGGGGCCTGCCGTGGAAAGAGAGCTTTGATCCGGAGCTCGTCGACTGATGGGGAGCTTGACATACCGCAAGGAGTTCTTCGAGGTGATGACGCCCTCGTATGTCATCGCGAAGGACCTCTTGGAGCACAACCTGCGCATCCTGCACGAGGTGGAGGAGAGCACGGGCGCGCATGTGCTGCTCGCCCAGAAGTGCTTCTCCATGTACCACTACTACCCGCTGATCGCTCAGTACCTCTCGGGCACGACGGCCAGCGGCCTCTACGAGGCCAAGCTCGGCCATGAGGAGATGGGCAAAGAGAACCATGTCTTTTCGCCCGCCTACAAGGAGTCGGAATTTGCGGAGCTCACCAAGATCTGTGACCACATCATCTTCAACTCCTTTGCCCAGTGGAAGAAGTTCGGCCCGGAGGCACTCGCAGTCGGCGTCTCGTGCGGCCTGCGCATCAACCCCGAGCGTTCGACGCAGGACCACGCCATCTACGATCCGTGCGCGGAGGGCTCGCGCCTCGGCGTGCGCCTGCGCGACTTTGATGAGAGCGCCATCGGGGGCCTTGAGGGCCTGCACTTCCACACGCTCTGCGAGCAGGGCGCCGATGCGCTCGCCGTCACGCTCGAAGCGGTCGAGGCGAAATTCGGCAAGTACCTGCCGCAGATGAAGTGGATCAACTTCGGCGGCGGCCACCACATCACGAAGGCAGGCTACGACATCGCCCTCTTGAAGAAGTGCATCCGCCGCATGCAGGAAAAGTACGGCCTGACGGTCTACGTCGAGCCCGGCGAGGCCGTCGCGCTCAACGCGGGCTTCCTCGTCGCCGAGGTGCTCGACATCCAGCAGGAGAACGCCATCGCCATCCTCGACACATCGGCTGCCTGCCACATGCCCGACGTCATCGAGATGCCGTACCGTCCGCCCGTCCTCGGCAGCGGCGAGCCGGGGGAGAAGGCCCACACCTACACCTTCGCCGGCCCGACCTGCCTCGCCGGCGACACGATCGGCACATACTCCTTCGACGAGCCCCTCGCCGTCGGCGACCGCATCGTCTTTTGTGACATGGCCATCTACACCATGGTCAAGAACAACACCTTCAACGGCATGCCCCTGCCCGCCATCATCGCCAGCGACGAGGACGGCAGCTGGCAGCCCGTCCGCCAGTTCGGCTACGAAGACTTCAAGATGAGGCTCTGAGAAGCTGAGCATCGATACAGAATCAAAAAGCGTCTCTGCTGCATGATGCAGCATGAGACGCTTTCTTTTTGCGCGTATTTTGCTTATTTCCGCGTCAAGAGGATGACGGCGGCCAGGATGCTCAGGGCACCGAGGAGGTCGAAGGGGGTGAAGGCGATGTGGAGCAGGGTGACGGAGAGGAGGATGGCGGCGAGGGGTTCGGCGGAGCCGAGGATGCTCGTCTCGGCGGGCTGGAGGTACTGGAGGCTGCCGAGGTAGCAAGCGAAGGCGATGACGGTGCCAAAGACGATGATGTAGGAAAAGAGCAGGGCGGCTGTCGCGTTGAAGAGACCCGTGAAGTCCCAGGGGCGCGAGACGGGCAGGAAGAGCAGGCCGCCCACGAGCATGCCCCAGCCGATGATGAGTGTCGGGCGGTACTTGCAGATCAGGCGCTTCGGCTGGACGGTGTAGAAGGCGGCGGCAAAGGCCGAGAGCAGGCCCCAGAAAAGGGCGGGCGGCGAGATGGCAAGCTGCGTCAGGCTGCCGTGCGTCACGAGCAGGAAGGTACCGAGGACGGCGAGCGCGACGCAGAGGAGTTCGCCAAAGGGCGGCAGCCTGCGCGTGCGCAGTGCTGTCCAGGCGACGATGACGACCGGCATGAGGTACTGGAGGATCGTGCCGGTTGCGGCATTGCTGAACTTGATTGTGGCGAAGTAGGTGTACTGGACGCCGAGCATGCCGAAGACGGCAAAGGCGATGGTCTCCAGGCAATCGCGCCGCTCGCGAAAGACGGTCAGGAGATTCTGGCGGTAGGCGGCGAAGTCGATGAGCAGCAGCAGTGCGCCCGAGAGGATCAGGCGCACGCCGACGAGCCATTCCGTCGAGAAGGCGCAGTCCTGCAGGATGTACTGCCCCGCGACGCCCGAGCCGCCCCAGAGGACGGCGCCTGTCAACGCGAGCGCTATGCCGCGGCGGCGCACTGTGCGCGCGGGCGGCGTGGGTGATGCAGGATTCTTGGCAGTTGGCATTTGGCTGTTCCTTTCCGTTGATAGAGGTGGGGGATGATCACTTGTCCGGCACAAAGGTGTAGAGCGGCTTCCCTTCCTTGTCGGTCAGCTTGATGGGGTTCAGGCTGAGCTTGCCGTGCTGGATGTGGAAGGCGTCTGTCGAGACAGTGAAGCCCGGCAGATTGATGACGGCATCGTAGAAGTGGAGGTCGCCGCCTGCGTCTGTCACCTTGCCGGAGAGGCTGTCAAACGGCAGCAGGCGGTAGCGCCCCGGCCCTGAGACAAAGGAGCCAGACGACACTGTGCTCTTGGCCGAGCCCTCTGAGTGGATCTCGAGGTCGAGGTCAACGCGCGTGTGCAGGCCGCTCTTGGGGAGGGCCTCCTCGGTTTGCATGGCTTCGCCATGGCCGTAGAGGTTGTAGAAGCGCGTGTCGAGGTCGTAGTCGCCGCGGGCCGTGAGCTTGCCCTTGTAGACGTCGGCCGTGACGTCGGTGAACTGTAGCAGGGAGTTCTCGTAGTAGACCTTGCCTTCGACATTTGCGAAGTCGAGGCCCGGGATGTGGAGCTCGTCCATCTCGACCTTGCCCGTGCCAATAGGGTGGGAGACGGGACCCGTGAAGTACGTCGAGAGCGTCATCTTGTCGTGGATGTTCATCCCGAAGCCGAGCGAGGACGGGTCGACCTGGTAGAGCACGAGGGCCATGTTGCACGCCGGCTCTGGCGCTTCGGTGAAGTCAACCGTGCCGTTGAGGGCGATGGCATCGCCGATCATCGTGCCGCCGAAGCCGCCAATCGACATGTCGAGGCTCATCTGCTTTGCGGTGTCGAGGTCGACGGCCATCTGCACGTGGCTCATGACGTAGTGGCGCTCGCGGTAGAAGACCTCGACGCCGCCGTCGTGGACGTTCAGGCGCAGTTTCAGATGCTTGCCCGCCGCGTTGAAGTTGTGCCAGTCGCGCTGGACTTTCTGCTGGTGGTGCTTGCGGCGCCACTGGCCGACCTCGCGGCGCTCGCGCGCGTCGAGCGTCGCGAGGTTGACCTTCTCGCGCCAGTCCTCAGACTCCTTCTTGAGGTGGTCCATGTCGGGCGAGGGGCGCACGAAGTCGACCTTCATGTCGTCGGAGAGGTGGACGGATACGGAGGGCTGATTGACGGTGAGCTCGCGTATCGTCGTCGACTTGAAGTCGCGCGTTAGGACGTCCCAGACGTTGACGCGGAAGTCGCCGCTCGGGATCTCGAGGATGGGATTGCCCTCGCGGTCCTTCCACTCGAGGCCTGTGAAGTAGACGTGGCCCGTGATGTCGGAGATCAGCCGCTCGACCGTGATCGTGCCGCGCAGCATGTCCTGGTTTGCCATCGCGTAGTTGAAGATCTGCGCTGCGCCGCGGCTGATGATCTCGAGTGCGAGGAGGATGAGGAGGCAGACGACGAGCAGAGCGAGCCCCAGGCGCTTCAGGCATTTCTTGCCGAACGCGCGTCGCCCCTCACTGCAGGACGGCAGATGAAACCATGACATGGGCGCTCCCTCCTTTCTGTTTTGTTCTCTTGCATTTTTTCATCTTTTTATTGTATCATGGACGCATCGCTTTTAGAAGACAGGAGCAGAAAAGCGCGGAGAATCTGTGAAAATTTTCTGCTGATGAGATACTTTCTCGCCGTAATGTGATATGATATAGATAACAGAAAGGAAGATGTTTGGATGCGATTTCGACAAGTGAGAAAGATGGCGGTGTGCCTTGGTGTGTCCGGTGCCATCCTGGCGGGCGGCGTGACGATGCAGCCTGTCTCGGCGTCACCCGTGCCTCTGCGCGGTGTCATCGAGGGCTTCTACGGCACGCCGTGGCAGCAGGAAGAGCGGCTCGACATTCTCGCGTTCTGCCGGGCTGAGGGCTTCAACGCCTATCTCTACGCGCCGAAGGATGACCCGTACCACCGCGAGAAATGGCGCGAACCTTACCCGGAGGACAAACTCCGGGAACTCGGCGCGCTCGTGAAGGCGGCCAAGGCACAGGACGTGCGCTTCATCTTTGCCGTCTCGCCGGGGCTCGATGTCTCGCTGCACGGTTACAAGGGCTATGTCGACCGCCAGAAGATGCTCGCCAAGCTCGAAGTGCTCTACCGCCTCGGCGTGCGCGACTTCGCCGTCTTCTTTGACGATATCAAGGACAAGGACGGCGCGGGCCAGGCGTCTTTCCTCAACGATGTCTCGCGCGATCTGCGGAGGCGCCACGCGGACATCGGCGCCTTCCTGACGGTGCCGACGGAGTACTTCTACGCAGACATGCAGGAAGGCGGCGTGCGCAAGCCCTACACGGATGCGTTCGCCGAGGGGCTTTCGCACGACGTCCTGGTGCTCTACACGGGTGACGGCGTGGCGAAGGGGCCGCTGACGGATGAGGCGCTCGCGAAAGCTGATGCGCTCTACGGGCGGGCGCTTGGTCTCTGGTGGAATTACCCCGTCAACGACTACATGGAGACAAAGCTCGCGCTCGGCCCTGTAGATCCCCTGCCGAAGGGGAATCTGCCCGCCATCTTCTTCAACCCGATGAAGGTCGAGGCCCTGTCGAAAATCGCCTTGGCGACGGGGGCTGACTACGCCGAAGACCCCGAGCACTACGATCCCGAGAAGTCGTGGCAGGAGGCCATCAAGCGCCAGTACGGGCCGCTCGCAAAGGACATGGCGCTCTTTGCCGCGGGCTCGCGCCACCTCGAGAATGACTGGACATCAATTGGCCTCGCGGATGACCCGGATTTTGCCGCAACGGCTGAGCGCCTGCTGGAGAGCTGGCCGGATGGGGCAGGGGCCAAGGAAGCGCATGCGGCGCTTCTCGCCATGGCCGACGCGCGCGCCAAGGCTGCAGGGCGCCTCTTGAAGGAGCTGCCGCCCGAGCAGCTCAAGGCGTGCCGGCCGCAGCTTGAGCAGACGGTTCGCCTGGCTTCGGCCAGCAGGACGGCTCTCATGCTCCTTCAGGTACAGCAGGCCGTCGCGAAAGATGGCGGCCGGCACGAAAGAAGCCTCCGCGACAAGCTACAGCGAGAGCTTACGGCCATCGATCAGCATGAAGCAGAGGCAGAGGTCAGCGAGAAGGCGATGGGCGCCTTCGTCCGGAATGTGGCCAGGAGGCGTTAGAGCGCGCTGAGCGCTCTGGTCGCGCCGAGGCCCAGGAACGTCGCAAGGAAGCAAAGGCCGAGATTGGCGGCGATGTTCATGGCGGCGTAGAAGAGGCTGCCGCCCTCGATGAGCGTGACCGTCTCGAGGCTGAACGATGAGAAGGTCGTGAAGCCGCCGAGGAAGCCGACGGTCAGGAGCAGCCGGGCGGGCTCTGCGAGCGTGAAGCCGGTCTTTTCCATCAGAAAGACGAGCGAGCCCATGATGAAGCCCATGAGCAGGCTGCCAAGCGTGTTGACGAACAGCGTGCCGAACGGGAAGTACGTGCCGAAGAGCGCCCCGATGTGCGTGGTGCTGAAGTAGCGGCAGGCGGCGCCAAGACCGCCGCCGATGAAGACGAGTAGAAGACTTTGCATAATATCCTCCTTTTTTTGTTGTCAGCGCAAGCTGTAGGCTCATTATACGCCGGACCGTCTTTCCGTGCAATGGGCAGACAAGGCGATGACGAAAGATAGCGGCCATTATGCACCGATATCGCAGATGCTGCCGTGCGCCTCCTGGCGCGGGCAGGCGAGTAGAACAGGAGAGTATCATGCGGAGTAAGGAACAGGAAAACAAGCGCCGCCAGAGACGGCGCAAGAAACAGCTCGAGCGGGCCATCCACGCGCAGTCCGTCAGCCTCGAGGGGCTCGCGGAGCTCCATCCGAGGGGCGTCGTCTCGTTCGACCTCGAGATGGCCGGGGCGTTCCCCGACGACATCATCGAGATCGGGGCCATCCGCATGCCAATCGCCTCGGACAAGATCGAAGTCTTCCGC
The DNA here is from genome assembly GCF_002395285.1 of Mitsuokella sp. UBA4253. NCBI lineage: Bacteria > Bacillati > Bacillota > Negativicutes > Selenomonadales > Selenomonadaceae > Mitsuokella > Mitsuokella sp. UBA4253. The sequence continues at coordinate 95,504 of NZ_DGWR01000017.1, forward strand.
CGGCTCATTCGCCCGCGGACCTTCATCAACCGCACGGTGCGCAACATGACGGGCCTCACGAAGGAGGACCTCAGGGACAAGTCGCCGCTCGACGTCATCCTGCCGGAGTTCCTCGACTTCGTCGACCCGGAGGACCTCGTCGTCGGCCACGCCATCGGTGACAACGACATTCTGAGCATCAACCTCGCGCTCATGCGCATGAACCACAAGAACGACACGAACATCCGCTTCTGCCCGCGCTATCTCGACACCGTGCGCCTCGCACAGCAGCTTCTGCCGAAGCGTAAGAAGTACAACCTCGTCGCCCTCCTGGAGTCGTTTGGCTGGCACACGAAGAAGAAGCACCGCGCCTTCGAGGACGCGCTGGCCTCGTACGTGCTGCTCGAATGCCTGCTCAAGGACAATGAAGAGAAGCCGGACTGGCTCCCCGACCTTCTCGCGCGGGAGGGCGGCCGCTCGCTCGTCTGTCAGTACCTCGACTGCGAAGCCGAAGAAGCGGGAGAAACGGACGAAAATGAGGACGGATGAGGCGGAGATTGCGCAAAAAGCACTTGTCCAGTGCTTTCTATTGTAGGAACTCACAAATATTTTCGTGAGTTCCTACAATGGAATCGCCTTTTTTTGGACCTTGTATTCCGTTATAATAATAGATGAAGGGGGTAGGTTGGCAAGCCGAAAGGCTTTATCTTGCCGGCTCCAGTCAAGTCCATTGATTTGAACGCCAACCACAAGTCAACGTGATGGGAGCCGGCGCCCTTCGACCGAAAAGAACAGAGGCTGTCGCAGCGATGCGGCGGCCTCTTTTTCGTGGGCTGTATTGCAAAATCACATGGCCTCTGTTAGAATGGTAGTCAATCGTTTCGATAAATCGTATTTATATCGTGTCGGATGATCCTCGCGGATCGATTGGGAGGCTTTTATGATGGGAGATTTGCCAAGCATCCAGCAGCTGGAATGCTTCATTATCTACGGGCGTGTGCAGAACTTCACGCGAGCGGCCAAGGAGGCGAACATCACGCAGTCGGCCTTCAGCGCGCAGATGAAGAACCTCGAGAGCGCGCTCGGTGTCACGCTCATCCAGCGCTCGAAGCGCGGCAGCCACCTGACGGAGGCGGGGAAGGTATTCCTCGCGCGCATCACGGACTGGATGGATGGCCTGCACAAGATCGTCTACGACCTGCAGTCGGCCAATGCCGCGCAGCCCGCTGAGCTCAATGTCGGCATCCTGCGGACGCTCGGCGACATCCAGGTGAACCGCCACATCGCGCACTTCCGCCAGACCAACAAGAACCTGCGCTTCAACGTATTCGATCTCGAGACGGACCAGATCTGCCGCGCGCTGCAGGATGACCGCCTCGACGTCGCCTCGACGTACTACGTCGCCGATTCGCTGCCGGCGGGCGGCGCGGCCGAGTACGAGACGGCGCACTTCTGCTGGGATAATCTCGTCTATTACGCGCCGCTCCTGCAGCCTCGTGTTGTGCCTGTCACGCGCGAGGCGATCGCGCGCCTGCCCATCGTCATCTACCCGAAGAATTACTTCATGAACAAGACGTTCCACGCGTACTTCGCGCCCGTCCTCGAGAAGGAAACGCCCGTCATCTCGGCGCGCCTCTCGACGCCTTACGCGATGGTCTACTACTGCCAGCAGAATGGGGCGGGAGCGCTCTTGCCGGAGCGCCTGCTGCGCGCACTCGGCTGCCGCGACGGCTGGTACGAGCTCGCGCAGCCGCTGCGCGTCGACGCCTGCCTCATCTACAAGAAGAACAGCCCCAAGATCGACCTGATCCGCGACTACGTCAGCCACGTCTTGCAGAGCTTTGATGAGGGGCAGGACTCTATTCATCGCGAGAAGCGATGAGCACGGCTCCCGCGCAAAAGCAGAAGAAACAGGAAGTTTTTTAGCAGCGCCTCTCCGTGACTCATCCTAAAAACGCGAAAACATCCAGATGGGGCGGACGCTGTTATGCGTGCCATGCACAGGAAACGCGACTGAAGGTCATGTCGACAGAACCCGTAGAGAATGGTGCTTGTCATCTGTTTTTATGATGACAAGCATCTTTTTTATGCGCTACACAAAATCAAGGCGACCCCGTATAATCAATAACTGTCATACATTTGATTTATTCTTTGTGAGAAAGGTCGTTGATTTTATTTATGTCTTCCAAACCACGGTTATGGACGAAAGGGTTCATCCTTGATACGCTTGTCAATTTCCTGATTTACATCATCTACTATATGCTGATGGTCATCATCGCATCGGAGGCCATCCACTCGCTGAATGCCTCGATGAGTGAGGCTGGCCTCGCTTCCGGCATCTTCATCCTCGGCACGCTCGTCGCGCGCCTCTTCGCGGGCCGCTCGGTCGAGCTCTACGGCCGCAGGAAGATGCTGTTCGCCGGTATCATCTTCTACCTCGCGACGACGTTCATGTACTTCGGCATCCACTCGATGGCCATGCTCTTCCTCGTCCGCTGCCTCAACGGTATCGGCTACGGCATCGCTTCGACGGCGACGAGCACGATTGTCTCGACGATGATTCCGGCAGAGCGCCGCGGTGAGGGCATCAACTACTATGCGCTCTCGATGAGCCTCGCAGCTGCGATCGGCCCCTTCATCGGCATGCTCATGCAGCAGATCTTCCCGTTCGAGGACATCATCTACTTCTGCATCGCCATGATCGTCGTCTGCCTCGGCGCTGCAGCTGTCATGCACGTCGATGAGATGGAGCTCACGGAAGAGCACCGCGCCGCACTCAAGGAGATCCACATCGCGAACTTCCTCGAGCCGAAAGTCACGGCCATCTCGATTGTCGCCTTCTGCGTCGCCGTCTGCTACTCGAGCGTCCTGAGCTTCCTCGCCTCGTATGCAGGTGAGCTCCAGCTCATGACGGCTGGCACGCTGTTCTTCGTCGTCTACGCACTCGCCGTCACGGTTGCCCGCCCGGTTGCCGGTGTCATGTTCGACCGCAAGGGTGAGGACTTCGTCATGTACCCGACGTATGCCTGCCTGGCCATCGGCCTGCTGCTCCTCTCCATCACGACGCAGAGCTGGATGATGCTCGTAGCCGGCGTCTTCGTCGGCCTCGGCTACGGCACGTTCATGTCGAATGGTCAGGCCATCTGCGTCAAGCTCGTCAAGGAAGTCCGCATCGGCGTTGCCGTCTCGACGTACTTCATCGCCCTTGACCTTGGCCTCGGCGTCGGCCCGTACATGCTCGGCGCCTTCAAGGAATCCCTCGGCTTCCAGGGCATCTACTTTGTTGTCGGCCTCGGCGCCGTCGGCTGCGCTGCCCTCTACTACCTGCTCTACGCTCGCCGCCGCGATGCGCGCCGCGCTGCTGCAGAAGGCGAGATGACGGAAGAAGAGCTCGAGGCAGAGCTCGAAGAAGCTTGAGCCAGACAGCAGTTCCCTCTCACAATACGATATAGATTCCCGATTTTCAGACTGCGCTTCCCCCGCGATCTGAATCCCCATAAAAATACCGGCCGCATGGAGTTCCCCTCCTGTGCGGCCGGTATTCTTATATCCTGCAGGAACGTGATCGCGGAGAAGGCTCAGCTCGGGTCCTGCGCGAGGACCTTGGCGAGCTTCGCCTCGTCGGGCGTGATGTAGAGCGTCCTCTGGTTCGTGAAGATGACGAAGCCGGGCTTGCTGCCGGACGGCTTCTTGACGTAGCGGATCTCCGTGTAGTCGACGGGGATCTTCGAGGAGCCGCGCGCCTTGCTGAAGTGCGCGGCGAGGCTCGCGGCGAGCAGGATGTCCTCTTCGCTCGGCTCTGTGCCGCCATTCTGCAGGACGACGTGAGAGCCAGGGATGTCCTTCGTGTGGAGCCAGGTGTCGTTGAAGCGCGCCGTCTTGAACGTCAGCTTGTCGTTCTGGTAGTTGTTCTTGCCGACGAGGATTTCTGTGCCGTCTGGCGCCTGGAAGTGGAAGGGGCGGGCGGGCTTGTCGTTGTTCTTCTTCTTGGGCTTCTCGCGCAGGTAGCCCGCGGCGATGAGCTCGTTGTGGATCTCGGCGATCTCCGCGAGATTCGAGGAGGCGAGCAGCGACGCCTCGATGCTCTCGAGGTAGGCGATATTTGCCTCGCACTCGCGGCGCTGGACCTGTAGCAGTTCCTGTGCGCGCTTGAGCTTGTCGTACTTCTTGTAGCAGGCCTGCATGTTCTCGACGAGCGTCAGGCGCTGGTCGAGCGGGATCGTGATGGTTTCGCCCGTCTCACTGTAGATGTTCGGCACGGTCACGCTCGCGTCCTCGCGGTCCTTGAACTGGTACTGGTACGTCATGAGGTTGTCGCCGCGCACCTTGAATTCCTCCGCGTTCTCCGCCGCCGCGATCTCCTCATCGAGCTTCGTGAGCTTGTTCTCGGCACGGTTCTTCTCATTCTTGACGAGCTTGCGGAAGCGGTCCTTGTCGGGCAGCACGTAGGAGCCGAGCAGGTTGTCGGCCTTCTCGAGCATGGCGCTGATCGTCGGGAAGGAGAGCGCGGCGGCCTCTGGCAGGTAGTGGAGTGGGAAGGCGGCCATGGCGAGCACCTTCTGGTTCTCGCCGAGCAAGAGCACGGCTTTATCGCCGTCCTCGCCGCCGTGCGCAGCCGCCTCGCGGATTTCCTCAAGGGCGCCTTTGACAGCCTGGAAGTCGGCCGCATCGAGCGCTTCGATGCGGATGGAGGGCGCGAGCCCTGCCGAGAAGCAGACTTCCTTCGCGGAGACAGGGCCGAAGCCCATGCAGGCGGCTAAGAGTGCCTTGTCAAGGCGAAGCGTTGGGTCTGCCTTCACGATGGCCATAATGGTCTCGATATCATCTGTGAAGAGGTCTTTCTTCTCCTGTCCGGGCGGCAGCTCGTAGGCCTGGCCGGGCAGGACGGTGCGCACGCGGCTGCTGTTCGCGCCGATCTTGCGCAGCGCGTCGATGATGATGCCGTTCTGCACGAGGATGATGTTGCTGTACTTGCCCATGAGCTCGAGCACGAGCGTCTTCGTCACGATGCGGCCGCCCGCGGCCAGCGAGTCGATGTCGATGAGCAGCAGGCGGTCGAGTCCGTGCTGGCGGATCTGGGCAATGCGGCCCGTCTCGATCTGCTTGCGCAGGACCATGCAGAAGACGGGCGGTTCAGGCGGGTTCTCGAGGTTCTTCTCGAGCAGGTGGGCCGACGGGTTCTGCGAGTTGATGGAGATGTGCAGCAGGAAATTCTGCCCGGGCTGGCGCACGGACAGGATGATGGATTGCTTATTGGGCTGTGTGATCTTGTCGATGCGGCCGCCCGCGAGCGCTGCGTCAAGCTCGCGCGTCAGCGGGCGCATCGAAAAGCCGTCAAGACTCATATGGATTCCTCATTCCTTCTATATAATAGTATCGGGAATATTGTACCATCTGCGCAGGGGGAACTCAAGTACAGATGTACGGAAAGGGGTTGCAAGTGGCGGCCAAAACCAGTAGAATATAAGGATAAGGTAAAAGGAGGTATTCCTCATGCATTTTTCAAAATGGCAGGGCTGTGGCAATGACTTTGTCCTGGTCGACTGCTTCAAGGAAAACGTCGATGATTTCGCTGCGTTTGCGAAGCAGGTCTGTGACCGCCACTATGGCATCGGCGGCGACGGCGTGCTCTACGTGCTGCCGTCCGATAAGGCGGACTTCCGCATGCGCATCTTCAATACAGACGGCAGTGAAGCGGAGATGTGCGGCAACGGCATCCGCTGCTTCGCGCGCTATCTCCACGACTTCGGCCTGACCGAGAAGGAAGCGTTCACGGTCGAGACGGGCGCAGGCATCCTCGTGCCGCGCCTGCAGATCGAGGCGGGCCAGGTCACAGGCGTGCGCGTCGACATGGGCGAGCCGGTGCTCGAGGGCGAGAAGATCCCCGTCAAGGGCTTCGGCATGGACCGCGTCATCGAGGAGGATATCACGGTCAAGGGGCAGGACTACAAGATGACCTGCGTCTCGATGGGCAACCCGCACTGCGTCATCTTCGTCGATGATGCCGAGGCGTTCCCAATCCACGAACTTGGTGCCTCGTTTGAGTCGCATCCGGCCTTCCCGCGCAAGACGAACACGGAATTCGTCGAGGTGCGCGACCGCCAGCACGTGCGCATGCGCGTCTGGGAGCGCGGCGCTGCTGTGACGCTCGCCTGCGGCACGGGCTCGTGCGCGACGTGCGTCGCCGGTGTGCTGACGGGCCGCACGGACCGCAAGGTCGAGGTCGAGCTCGACGGCGGCAAGCTCACGGTCGAGTGGGATGAGGCCACGAACCACGTCTTCATGACGGGCCCGGCGGAGCTCGTCTTCACGGGTGAGATCGCGTACTGACGGGGGTGAGGCTATGATCAGGAGCATGACCGGTTTCGGCTCTGCCGTCGTTGAGAATGAGGAATACAAGGTATCGGTCGAGGTCAAGGCTGTCAACCAGCGCTTCCTCGAGCTGTCCTTCCACATGGGGCGCCCGCTCTCGCCGTTCGAGGACAATTTGCGCCGCCTCGTGCGCCAGACGGCTGCGCGCGGCAAGGTCGACATCTTCGTCAACTATCTCGACAAGCGCGAGCACGCCGCCTCCATCCGCGTCGACAAGCAGCTCGCCGCCTCGTACCGCGCGGCGCTCGACGAGCTCAGCGACTTCCTGCACCTCGCGCGTCCCGACGACGTCATGCAGGTCGCCTCGTACCCCGATGTCCTGCAGGTCGAGAAGGACGAAGAGCTCGCGGGCTTCGAGCCCGTGCTGCGCGCGGCTGCCAGTGAGGCCCTGCGGAGCTTCGATGCGATGCGCCAGGCCGAGGGCGAGAACATCGGCCGCGACTTCTTCGTGCGCCTCGGCGAGCTCGAAGCGTCCGTCGAGCGTCTCAAGGCCCTCGCGCCGACGATCGTGCAGGCCTACCGCGAGCGCCTCGAGAAGACGCTCGGGGAGCTGCTCTCTGAGCAGGAGATCGACGAGACGCGCATCATCCAGGAGACGGCGCTCTACGCCGACAAGGTCAACTACACGGAGGAAGTCGTGCGGCTCGGCAGCCATTTCCAGCAGTTCCGCGCCATCCTCGCGTCGGCGGACGGTCCCATTGGCCGCAAGCTCGACTTTCTGATCCAGGAGATGAACCGCGAGACGAACACGATCGCCTCGAAGGCGAGCTCGGCCGAGGCCGCGCAGCTCGTCGTCGACATGAAGAGCGAGATTGAGAAGCTCCGCGAGCAGGTCCAGAACATCGAGTGAGACAGCTCACGATTCACGATATGGAGGAAAGGTGAAATGGATATCAGCTTAATCAACATCGGTTTTGGCAACATCATATCTGCGAGCCGCATCGTCGCGATTGTGAGCCCGGAGTCGGCGCCCATCAAGCGAATCGTCCAGGAGGCGCGCGACAATGAGCGCCTGATCGATGCGACGTATGGCCGCCGCACGCGCGCTGTCATCGTCATGGACAGCGACCACGTCGTGCTGTCCTCCGTGCAGCCGGAGACGATCACGCACCGCATCCTCGTCGAGGATGACCCGAAGGAGATGGCGAGGGCCAGCAGAGCAGAGATGAATCGGAATACTAAAGGAAAAGATGAGGTAGAATGAGCAAAGGGTTATTGATTGTGATTTCGGGGCCTTCGGGCACGGGCAAGGGAACGGTCTGCGGAGAGCTCCTCTCGAAGACGCCGGAGCTTGCCTACTCGATCTCCGCGACGACGCGCCAGCCGCGTGATGGTGAAGTCGACGGCAAGAACTACTACTTCCTGACGAAGGAGCAGTTCGAGAAGATGATCGGGGAGGGCGGCTTCCTCGAGTACGCCAATGTCTACGGCAACTACTACGGCACGCCGCTCGGCAAGATCGAGGAGCGCCGCGAGGCAGGGCAGGACATCCTGCTCGAAATCGATACGCAGGGCGCGCTGAATGTCATGAAGCGCTGCCCCGACGGGCTCTTCATCTTCCTCTTGCCGCCGTCCCTGCCGGAGCTCGAGCGCCGCATCCGCGGCCGCGGCTCGGAGACAGAGGAGTCGCTCGCGCGCCGTCTCGGCTCCGCCGAGAAGGAGATCGAGATTGGCCGCAATTACACGTTTGTCGTCATCAATGACACAGTGCGCCAGGCTGTGAAGCGCATCCAGGCCATCATGGTCGCAGAGCACTGCCGTCGTGATAAAGAAGATATGATCAATGAGGTGTTGGAACAATGAGAACGAATACTGTTGAGATGAGCATGGTCAATCCGTCCACGGATACGCTGATGAAGAAAGTCGACAGCCGCTACGGCCTCGTCGTGCTCGCCGCCAAGCGCGCACGCCAGCTCTTAGACGGCGCTGAGCTCAAGGCGACGAAGGCCCGCTCGACGAAGAACGTGACGAATGCGCTCGAGGAGATTGCCGAGGGCAAGATCTCTTACGAGCTCGATATCGACCAGTAAGATTCCTTGAGAAAACAGCAGGGGAGGAGATGCAGCCGATGGAACAGGAGAACGCAGGCGCCCTCTCGGGCAAGAAAATCGTGCTCGGTGTGACGGGCGGCATCGCCGCCTACAAGGCCGTCGAGATCGCGAGCCGCCTGAAGAAAGCCGGCGCGGAGGTCCATGTCATCATGACGCGCGGCGCCGAGAACTTCGTCACGGAGCTGACCTTCCGCGAGATCAGTGGCCAACCGGTGACGACGGACATGTGGGCCAAGGTGCCGCACTACCATGTCGAGCACATCGCGCTCGCCACGCTCGCCGACGCCGTGCTGATCGCACCTGCGACGGCCAACGTCCTTGCCAAGGCAGCGGCCGGCATCGCCGACGACATGCTGACGACGACCTTGCTCGCGACAAAGGCACCTGTCTTTGCCGCGCCGGCGATGAACACGAACATGTACGAGAATCCCGTGACGCAGCGCAACCTGCGCGACCTCGCCGCAAGGGGATATCACATCATCGAGCCAGCGAGCGGCATGCTCGCCTGCGGCGTCCGCGGCAAGGGGCGCCTGCCGGAGCCAGCCGCCATCGTAGAGGAGCTCGCTGCCTTCTTCGCCAAGGGGAAGGAGCTCGCGGGCAAGAAGGTACTCGTGACGGCCGGCGGCACCATCGAGCCGCTCGACCCCGTGCGCTACCTCGGCAACCGCTCGACGGGCCGCATGGGCTATGCCATCGCGCAGCAGGCAAAGAGCCGCGGCGCCGATGTCGTGCTGGTGTCGGCGCCAAGCGCTCTGCCCGTGCCGGAGGGCGTGCGCATCGTGCGCGTCGAGACGGCGCGGCAGATGCGCGAAGCCGTGCTCCGGAAGTTCCCGGCCACGGATGTCGTCATCAAGGCGGCCGCCGTCGCCGATTACCGGCCCAAGGTCGTAGCGGCTGACAAGATCAAGAAGCAGGACGGGGAGTTCACGCTCGTACTCGAGCGCAACCCCGACATCCTCTACGAGCTCGGCCAGAAGAAGGCGCACCAGATCCTCGTCGGCTTCGCCGCAGAGACGCAGCACGTCGAGGACTACGCCAAGGCCAAGCTCGCCAAGAAGAACCTCGACTTCATCGTCGCCAATGACGTCTCCGAGAAGGACGCGGGCTTTGGCACCGAGACAAACCGCGTCAAGATCTTCGCGCGGGACGGCCGCATGTGGGACTACCCGCTCATGAGCAAGAGCGCGATCGGCGGGATCATACTCGACCGTGTGCAGGAACAACTGAAAGACGATACGGTTGGTTGACATCGTAGCGGGGTGGGGGCGTATATTCCGGCTTCAGAAGCTCCGCTGAATGGGGCCTATGCCAGGGCTCGCTCCTATGCCACTTCGCCGCCTGCCGCGGCGTCCTGACATAGTGGACGGATGCAGGCAGATACTTAGGCCCCAGCCCTGCGGGCAGTCGCTGCGCTTCTTCCAGGCGGAACACACGCCCCCGCCCTGAGCTCGGTTTTCTGTCCGTCGCTTGAAACGGAGCGTTCCTTCTGTGCAAGACGATACCGCATCGTAACTAGGGTGGGGAATATATTTCCCCACCCTTAGGCAGTACCTTTTTACTGTCACAAATCGACTTGTACGGTGGGCTCATATGCGATGGCCTGACTAGGCGGGGTGGAGACTATTTCGCTTGCAGGAACGGAGTGACTGCCCGCAGGGCTGCCCCGCAAACGAGCTTGGCTTTGTTTGCAATGTAAAAGCGTCGCTGTATGCGGCGCAGTTCCTCAGTACTGAAGATATACCTTGCGGGGCATTTAACGAAGTGACGAAACCGAAATAGTCTCCACCCCGCCCCCTACGATGTTATACAAAAAAAGGGCTGCCGCTTTCGCGACAGCTCTTTTTGCAGGCGTCAGCCCATAGCTTATTTCGTTGCCTTTTTGCTTGCCTTTGCGTTCTTTGCATTCTCCTGCGGTGCGAATGGCGTCAGGGCGAAGTAGTCGAGCTCGCCTTTGCTGTTGAAGATGAACTCGCAGCGGACGACTTTTGCCTTGTCAAAGCTCATGAGATAGATGAACTGGTCCGTCTTGTCGAAGCGCGTCCACGAGACGAAGCGGCTCTCCTTGAGCGTGCCGAGTTCCTTGGCCATGCGCTGCTGTGCCTTGAGCATTTCAGATGCCTTGACGTTCTTCTTGGCATCGGCGCTCATGACGGCGAGGGCAGAGGCCGAGTCCTGCTTGACGAGCATGGCGTCGATCCACTGGTTCGAGATCGTCTCTTCGCTCTCGAATGCCTTGGCGTTCGCGGACGGAGCAGCCATGGCCGTTGCCGGCAGGATGAGCAGGCAGAGCATCATCGCGAGTAAATAGATTTTCTTCATAAAAACAATACACCTCCTGACAGCCATTGTACCGCATTTCTATCTTTCCTGTAAAGCGATTCTTGCGGATGTCCGCGCTGGCCGGGAGCCTGCATTGCAGTGTGTTTTATCTTCTATTCTGTATCTTAGGTATCTAGGGGGTTACATTTTGCTCGAACAATTGATATTCACGATGGGCGGCCCTCTGCGGGCAGGCAGCCTGCGGGTCGAGGTGGCGGTGCGCGAGCGCAAGGTCTATGTCGGCGCGGCCCGGGCGGATTCGCTCGAGGAGCTGCCGCAGGAACTCGCTCCGGACGCTCTTGTAGAGTTGCCGAACGGCCGCCGCTGGCTGCGCAAGCTCGACAAGCTCGCCATCGCGCAGCGCTGGCGCTCGCGCTTCACGGCGTCGGCGCCGCTCTCGGCGGACACGCGCTGGCAGCTCCTCTACAAGGAGCAGGGCAAGAACGCGCGCCACATCATAGGGCTCGGGGCGTTCCCCGAGAACTGGACGTCGTTCGTCGACTGCCTCAATGAATTGCCGGACGTCGCCATCCAGCAGCAGAACCACCTCGAGTACATCCGCTTCCTGCTCGTCGAGAAGGTGCCCGTCATCACGGGGCGGAAGAGGACGGTCGTGGAGCTACGCGAGAAGCTCGTCCTCGACCGCCGCAAGCGCATGATCCTCTACAACCGCCACAAGGAGGACTTCGGCACGGAGCGCCATGCCTACGATCTGCCGAAGGCGGTAAGCAATCTGCTCGATGCGCTCGACAAACCGGCTGCCTTCGAGCAGCGCCTGCACGTGCGCTGTATCGACGGCTCGGATACGGGGGCGCGGCTCATCGTGCGCTGGCAGCGCCACGACCGCCTCGAGGCGGGGCTCACTTGCCATTACGATGCACAGGACATGCCGGCGGACTGGCCGCTCTTCCTGCGCATGCTGCACGAGGCCATGGGCGGCATCCGCGGCCGCTTCTTTGCTCTCGACCGCTTCCCGTTCGAGAGCGCGGCGCAGGCGAGCGCACAGCCATGAGGCAGAGCGCTCGATGTAGCAGGGAAATTGACAGGCATTGGATTCCTGCTATACTGAAGGTATTAATAAATACAGCGTATCTGCAAGAATACGATAGATGAGAGAATGCGGCTCAAGATCCATGAAGATCCATGTACAGCATATACAGTATATACGGTGCGATGGGATGCGATATGAGCCGGGAAAGAGGGGATACTATGCAGATTTCCAGCCGTTTCACCATTGCGGTCCACATCTTTGCCTGCATCGAGGCGTTCGGGGACCAGTACAAGCTCACGAGCGATTTCCTCGCGGGCAGCGTCAATGTCAACCCCGTCATCATCCGCAAGACGATGTCCCAGCTCCAGAAGGCCGGGCTCATCAAGGTCGCACGCGGCACGGGCGGCATCAGGATCACGCGTCCGCTCGAGGAGATCACGCTCTTAGACATCTTCGAGGCCGTCGAGTCCATCGACCACGAGCATCTCTTCCACTTCCACGACAATCCGAATCCGGCCTGCCCGGTCGGCCGCAACATCCACAAGATCCTCGACGGCCACCTGCAAGATGCCCAGCGCGCGCTCGAGCAGGAGCTCGCCAAGACGACGCTCGCCGACATCCAGCAGGAGACGCTGGCCTGCCTCGCAAAGGATGCTGCTGCAGATCAGCAGGGATGATGGGGGCACAGCATGAATAAGATCCTTGCCATGATGAAGCAGCACGAGCGCGCGCTGGCACTACTCGCCGTCATTGTCCTCGTCCTGCTCGGCAACGGCCAGCTGGCCATCACGGACCCCGTCGAATCGAACTACGCGCTGACCGCCAAGGAGATGCTGGCAGCTGGCGACTTCACCTCGCCGCGCATCTACGGGAATTACTGGTATGATAAACCGATCTTCTTTTACTGGGAACTCCTCGCGGCTTTCCAGATTTTCGGCACGGGAGAGTTTGCTGCGCGCTTTTTCCCGGCTGTGTTCTCGGTGCTCAATGTGCTTGAGACGTACTACTTCGCGCGCAAGCTCTACGACAGGGCTACGGCTTTCCTCTCGGCCATCATCTTCGGCACGACGATCGCCTTCTTCTACCTCTCGAAGGCCGTCATCACGGACATGACGTTCGTCTTCTTCTTCAACGCCGTGCTCATCGCCTTCTACCTCGCTTACCGCAGCGGCAGGCGATGGCTCTACCTTGCGGCCTTCTTCTTCTCGGGACTGACCGTCCTGACGAAGGGCCCGATAGGCTTCCTGCTGCCGGGCTTCATCCTGCTCGTCTTTCTCTGCGTGAGGCGGCGGGCGGGGGAGGTCCTGCACATGAAGTGGCTGCCCGGCATGGCCGTCTTCCTCGCCGTCGGCGGCTCGTGGTACTACGTCATGTACCGCCTGCACGGCATGGCATTCATCGACACATTCTTCGGCGTGCACAATTTCCTGCGCGCCCGCGTGGCCGAGCATGCGCGCGACGATGTCTTCTACTACTACACGCTCATTTTCCTCTTGGGCTTCGCGCCATGGTCGTTCGTCGTGCTCTACCAGGTCAAGAAGCGCTGGGCAGAGCTCAGGGAGAGGGTGAAGCAGCGGCGCGTGAGCGATGCGGCCATCTTCCTCTTTGTCTGGGCGCTGCTCGTCAACCTCTTCTTCCAGTGCATGGCGACGAAGTACGTCACCTACACGCAGCCGGCCTTCCTGCCGATGGCCATCCTCGCGGGCCGCTTTCTGCTGCCGAAGATACGCCTCGTCAAGCGGACTGCCGCCTGCATGTACGTGCTCTACGCAGTGCTGATCTTCGTGGCCGCCATCCCGCTCTGCGAGCAGCAGTCGGGGCGCACGACGGCCGCTGCTTTAAGGAATCTTAATCCCGGTGATTACCTCGTCGTTAACTACGGCGACTATAATAATGACCGTATCCACTACAGAGCCTCGACGGTCTTCTACTACGGGGAGAACATCCCCGAGCTTATCGGGCGCGAGGAGATGGAGGACGTCCGGCCCGGCGGCATGAGCTGGAACGCCAAGAATGTCATGCCGTTCCTCGCCTATGAGGACCTGCCGCCCGAGACGCCGATCCTCATCATCTGCGAGACGGAGCGGCTGCCTTTCCTGCGCGGCCGCCTCGCCGACAGCGCTCTCGAGAACGTCTACGAGTCACAGGGCACGACGATTGTCAAGGCCATCGTGCCGCGCCGCCGCATCGCCAATCCCGGCGATGCGGAATAAAAACACAGAAGGAACACGAAGGAACACAGAAGGATAGAAGGGAAGTCTAGATATCCATGGAGAAAAAGAGACTGTCCATCGTCGTACCCGTCTACAACGAGGAGGACAATCTGCATCATTTCTACGAAGCCGTCCGCCAGACGATGGCAGGTCTTGACCTTGACTGGGAAATCATCTTTGTCGACGACGGATCGCGCGACAAGAGCCGCGCCATCCTCGCGAAGCTCGAGCGTGAAGATGCACGCGTCCAGCCGATGCTGCTCGCACGCAATTACGGCCACCAGCTCGCGCTGACCTGCGGCCTCGACCACGCGGACGGCGATGTCGTCATAACGATGGACGGCGACATGCAGCATCCGCCCGAGCTCATTCCCGAACTGCTGAAGTACTGGCACGAGGGATACGATGTCGTGCAGACGATACGCGATGCGACGCGCGACGCCTCGTGGCTCAAGCGCACGACATCGGCCGGCTACTACAAGTTCCTCAACCTCATCTCGGAGGTGCCCGTGCAGCCGGGCGGCTCCGACTTCCGCCTGATGGACCGCAAGGCCGTGCTCGCCTTCCGGCGCTACCGCGAGCACGCGCGCTTCATCCGCGGGCTCATCGGCGCGATGGGCTTCCGGCAGAAGCAGCTGCACTTCACGGCGCCGCCGCGCTTTGCGGGCAGCTCGAAGTTCTCGCCGCGCAAGATGTGGCGCCTCGCCGTCGACGGCGTCTTCACGTGCTCGACCTTCCCGCTGCGCCTCGGCCTCTACTTCGGCATGGCGAGCCTCTTCGCGAGCATCTGCCTCTTCCTGCACGTGCTCTATGAGACCTTCGTCAGCGAGGACACGGCGGCGGGCTGGCCGACGATCATGGCCTGCCTGCTCTTCTTCGGCGGCATGCAGCTCCTGATCCTCGGCATCATCGGCGAGTATCTCGGCCGCACCTACGAGGAGACGAAGCGCCGTCCGCTCTACCTCCTCGCGCGCGGCAAGCCCGAAGACCTCGCGCACGGCCTCGATGATGAGGCGGCGGCTTCGGCCATCGCCATGGCCAATGAGTCGGCAGAAGAGCCGGAGCCTGCCCATGAGAGTTGACTGGCAGACCATCAAGCACCACTTCTTCACGCGCGCCTTCCTGCTCTTCCTCGTCATCGGCACGCTCAACACCTTCCTCTGCAGCTTCCTCGCGACGATCCTCGAACCGCTCGTCCACAATGCGAACCTCGCATTCAACATCGGCTATCTGCTGAGCAATGGCAATGCGTATCTGCTCAACAGCTTCTTCGTCTTCCCGACGCGCATGACGCTCGCGCGCTACGTGAAGTTCTTCCTCTCGTACGTGCCGAATTACATCATCCAGAACGCCATCGTCTTCATCTGCTACAATCTGCTCGGTCTGCCGTCGCTCGCGAGCTACCTGCTCGCGGCCATCCTCGGCGTGCCGATCACCTTCCTCTGCGTCAAGATCTTCGCCTTCGGCCGCCATTGAGCGGCGGGGAAGAAGAGGTGTTGTGACTTTTATCACAGCTCTGTGATATTTTCTGTTGACGGATAACGACTATCCATGGTATGGTAGATACGATTCAGTAACTGACCAGCAAATGGAGGTTCCTGTATTCTTTCGAGTATGTATACTCTTTTGCGTATGGATGCTCGTTGAGTACGGGGACCTCCATTTTTCATGACAGGAGAGATAGCATGACCAACCGCAATGAACAGTGGAAACACGAGAAGGACGGGCTCGAGATCCTCAAGGAGCTTCCCGCGCTCGCCGAAAAGGATTTCAAGGAGATTGACCCCGGAGACATCGAGCGCCTCAAGTGGGCGGGCATCTACGCGCAGCGGCCGCGCGACGGCCACTTCCTCGTGCGCGTCAAGCTGCCTTCGGGCCAGCTGACGGCAGCGCAGGCCAAAGTCCTCGCGGATCTTGCCGCCGCATACGGCAAGGGCGAGATCCAGATCACGATACGCCAGGCCGTGCAGATCCACAACATCACTCTGCGCGATGCCGTGGACATCCTGCCGCGGCTCAAGGCCGCGGGCCTGAGCTCCGTCGAGGCCTGCGGCGATGTGCCGCGCACGATCCTCGGCAACCCGCTAGCCGGTGTCGACGCAGAGGAACTTCTCGACACGCGCCCGCTCGTCGAGGAAGTCTTCCGGTTCTTCCTCGGCAACCGCGATTTCTCGAACCTGCCGCGCAAGTTCAAGATCTCCATCTCTGCCAACCCGCATGATGCCGGCTTTGCGCGCATCAATGACCTGGCCTTTGTGCCGGCAAGGCGCGAGGGGGAGGCGGGCTTCGTCGCCTACGTCGGCGGCGGCCTTTCGGCAGAGCCGCATCTTGCGGTACGCCTGCCGTTCTTCATCCGCCCGGCGGAGATCAAGGCCGTCGCTGAGGCTGTCGCAACGTTCTTCCGCGACGAGGGCTACCGCGAGAAGCGCAATCACTGCCGCCTCAAGTACCTCGTGGCGGACCTCGGCGCAGAGCGTGTCGCCGAGAAGATCGAGGCACAGACGGGCGCTCTGCTGTGCGGCGGCGAGGAAGTCACCGCCCCGTGGAACTACGGCCGCTTTTACGGCATCCACGCGCAGAAGCAGCCGGGACTCTGCTACGTCGGCGTCCACGTGAAGAACGGCCACATCCGAGCCGAAGACCTCCGGGCATTTGCCGAGCTTGCTGAGCGCTTCGGCCAAGGACGCCTGCGCACGACGAACTCGCAGAACCTCATCCTGCTCGACATCCCCGAGGGAGAGACCGGGGCACTGCTTCACGATGCAATCTTCAAGGCCTACCCGACGGCGCCGGGGTTCTTCACGGGATATGCCTCCTCGTGCACGGGCAATGCCTACTGCAACTTCGCACCGATTGAGACGAAGAACCGCCTGCACGACCTCACGGCCGCGCTCGACGAAGCTTTCCCAGAGGTCGGACAGCCGTTGCGCATCAACCTGACGGGCTGCTTCCACGCCTGCGCGCAGCCGCAGGTCGCCGACATCGGACTGACGGGCGGCCGCGCGCGCGTCGGCGAGGCGGTCGTGCCCGTCTACACGTTGATGATCGGCGGCCATCTCGGCGAGGGATCTGCCTTTGCTCGGCCGCTCGAGGGCCGCGTGGCCGACGACAAGCTCCTCAGCCTCCTGGAGGCCCTCGTCCAGAAGTACCTCGCACTGCGCGAGGCGGGCGAGCCGTTCTACGCGACGGTCGCGCGCACGGGCCTCGAGCTTTGGCAGTCTGTCGCCAACCAATACACAATTGCTTGAGAGACGTTGACAATGTGAAAGAGTCCGACTATAATAAGAGTTGCAATTGCATAACGGGGGAGCTTGCGGCGTCGTGCACAGCAGGCTGAGAGGGGACTCGTGGTCCCGACCCTTGACCTGATTTGGATAATGCCAACGTAGGGAGATGGAGCGCTTCGCCGCAGGGCAGGCGCAGACGTGAGATGAGCGAAGGAAGACCAAGCAGGTCTTCCTTCTTTTTGTATATAGAAAACCCTTGGT
>NZ_DGWR01000018.1:0-66987 GCF_002395285.1 Mitsuokella sp. UBA4253
AGAACAACTTTGTCTTTCGAAGCTCTCGCTTCAAGCGACTCATTTATTGTACCGCATCTCTTTCAGACTGTCAAGAACTTTTTTATTTTTCTTTTTTGTCTGAGTCATCTGCTCCAGCAAGGCGCTTCCAATCAAGGAGTATTTTCTTGCCAGGCCGATGTCTCGCGGCGACTTGTATTATATTACAGGATGATGGTGCATTTGTCAACACCTTTTCCTCAAAAACTGCAAAGTTTTTTGAGCTCCTGCAGTAAAACAAAAACGCACCGATTACTCGATGCGTCATATTGGCTATTGGTGGCGGCACAGAGATTTGAACTCCGGACACTGCGGGTATGAACCGCATGCTCTAGCCAACTGAGCTATGCCGCCATAAATGGTGGGCAGGGATGGATTCGAACCATCGTAATCCGAAGATGACAGATTTACAGTCTGTTCCCTTTAACCACTCGGGCACCTACCCATGTCTCAACAAGTGCGTCAAGAACAAGTATTATTATAGCGACTCTCTACGCACTTGTCAACACCTTTTTATTTTATTTTCTGCGCATCCAGACAGGAATGTCGATGAAGCTGTCTGTGCCGACCGTGCTGCCGACAGACGGATCCTGTGCAGGCTGCTGGGCAGGGGCCTGCTGCTGTGCTGGCGCCTGATTCTCTGCCTTCTGCTGTGGCTTGAACTCGGGGATGCCGACCGTCTCCTCCGGCGCGTCAAAGCCCGTGGCGATGACGGTGACGCGCACCGTATCGCCCATCGAGTCGTCGATGGATGCACCCCAGATGATGTTAGCCTGCGAGTCTGCAGCCTTCTCGATGGCCTCCGATGCCTCCGTGACCTCGAACATGCTGAGGTTCTCTTCTGCGCCCGTCACATTGAGCAGGACACCGCGCGCACCGTCGATGCTCGTCTCGAGCAGCGGCGAAGCGATGGCAGCCTTGGCGGCCTCTACAGCGGCATTCTCGCCCGAAGCCTCGCCAATGCCCATCAGAGCAGACCCCGCATTGCTCATGATGCTCTTGACATCAGCAAAGTCGAGGTTGATGAGGCCCGGCAGGGCGATGAGATCCGAGATGCCCTTGACGCCCTGGCGCAGGACATCATCAGCGATGCTGAACGCCTGCGTGATTGGCGTCTTCTTGTCGACGACCTGCATGAGACGGTCGTTCGGGATCGTGATGATCGTATCGACGTGCTTCTTGAGGTTCTCAATGCCGAGCTCCGCATTGCGGCGGCGCTTCATGCCCTCGAACGAGAACGGACGTGTCACGACGCCGACCGTCAGCGCGCCGATCTCACGGGCGCACTCCGCCACGACGGGTGCGGCACCAGTGCCCGTGCCGCCGCCCATGCCGGCCGTCACGAATACCATGTCTGCGCCGCGCAGTGTGTCGAGGATATCGTCGCGGCTCTCCTCAGCGGCCTTCTGGCCAATCTCCGGCTGTGCGCCGGCGCCAAGGCCGCGCGTGAGCTTCTCGCCGATCTGCATGCGCTTCGGAGCCAGGGATTTGAGCAGGGCCTGCGCATCTGTATTGACGGCAATGAATTCCACACCCTGCAGTCCGAGATTAATCATGCGGTTGACGGCATTGCTGCCGCCGCCGCCTACACCGATTACTTTTATTTTGGCTAACTGATCGAGCCCATTGTCATCCAGTTCAAACACTGCCTTAACCCCCATCATCTATGAATACGATATCATATTCTGTATATTGTCCGGCATCCTCTGGATGCCTGTTTCTTGAAAAAAAGATACCTTTATCAGTTTACCATCATTCTATACGGATTTCCATAGGCAAAGTGAAAAATTTCGCTCAAGGCTTGCCCTCCTCTTTCTCGAGATTCGGATCGAATCCCTTGAGCTTGATGAACGGTGCCTCGTAGCTGAAATCGACGTAATCGATGGCATGGCGGCTCGTCTTGAGCGATTTGACGAAGTCAGCCGTGAGGACTGCCTTCTCGTCGAGCCTGTCGAGCTTGCCGAGCCGGATCTGGACGGAGCTGTTCGCATAGGCGACGACGCCATCGGGATTGGCGATGTTGACCTCTGAAATCTGATTGAGTGCCTCTGTGTCAATCTGGCTCAGGAAGTAGAGCACCTTCTTGACATTCTCATCCTTGACCTCATCACCGAGGTAGAGCCCCTTGACTTCCATGCCCGTGATCAGAGGGATCGGCACGCTGTGCAGCGCGCGGTAAGCCGCGATGATCTTGCCATTGTGGTCGAGGTCCAGGTACCCGTAGTCACAGGCGACTGTCGCGACCGGCTTGCGCTCAACGACCTCGATCTCGAGGCGGTCCGGCAGGCGGCGCCGCACGACGGCCGACTCGATGCGCAGGTCGTGCATGAGGTTCTGCGCCACGGCATCCGTCTGCAGCTGGAAGAGCGGCTCGCCCGTGTGGATGCGCCCAATCTCAAGGACCTGCTCCCTTGTCAGATACGATATGCCGCTGACTTCCACGCGCTGCAGCGTGAAGATTGGCGTGTAGACCACGATGGCCATGACGAGGCCGCAGGCCGCCAGGAACAGGAGTCCCTTAAAAAGCCGCCTGCCGCTGCGATGTTTTTTCTGCTCTTGCTCCTTCAATCTCTCTCCCCCTGTACAAAAAAGCGCCGGACGATGCCAGAGTCCGGCGCAGCAAATCAGTAGATCAAAGCGAGATCAGCGATCTCACTTGGCAATCTCACTTCTGGAAACCAGCCATCTCGAGGATGCGCTCGCAGAGCTCCGGGAACTCCACGCCCATCGCGCGGCCGGCATCTGGCACGAGCGAGAGTTCCGTCATGCCCGGCACCGAGTTGACCTCGATGACGTACGGCGTGCCGTCCTCGCTGAGCATCATATCGACGCGGGCAACACCCTTGCAACCGCAGGCCGTGAACGTCTTGATGGCGAGCGCCTGGATCTCCTTCGTCTTCTCGTCCGAGACGCGGGCTGGGATGATGTGCGTCGAAGCGCCCTTCGTGTACTTGCTCTCGTAATCGTAGCGGCCGGAAGCCGTCGTAATCTCGATGATTGGGAAAGCCTCTTTCTTCTCCTCGTTGCCCCAGACGGCTACCGTGAGCTCCTTGCCGCGGATGAACTCCTCGATGAGGACCTCGTCGTTGTAGGAGAAGGCTTCCTTGAGTGCGTCGGCGAGCGCCTCCTTCGTCTCGACGATGTAGACGCCGATGCTCGAGCCTTGCGAAGCGGCCTTGACGACGACCGGCAGCGAGAAGCCCTGCTCGATCTCGGCGGCGAGATCGCGCTTCATCTCATAGCGGTGGTATGTGTGCGAGCGCGGCGTCGAGATACCTTCGGCAACGAAGACGCGCTTCGAAGCTGCCTTGTCCATCGTGACAGCAGCAGCGAGGACGCCCGAGCCCGTGTACGGGATGCCGAGCATGTCGAGCGTGCCCTGCAGGACGCCGTCCTCGCCGAACTTGCCATGCAGCGCATTGAATACGATCGCGCAGCCGCTCTTCTTGATATCCTCGGCAAACGTCGGCGGATTGAGCTCCATGCCCTCTGCATTGTAGCCCTTCGACTGCAATGCCTTGAGGATGGCCGCCCCCGTCTGGCGCGAGATCTCTGCCTCCGTAGACGGACCACCCATGACGACGACGATCTTATCCTGGTTCATGATGAAAATTTCTCCTTTATCCTCTTTATCTTATCCTTGACATCTTATCTTTGACGCCTATCTGCTCTACAGCGCTTTTTCACTCAGCCTGCAGCAGCGCGACGAGCTCCTCGCCCGTCTTGTAGATGTCGCCGGCGCCCATCGTGATGACGAGGTCGCCCGGCTGCACGAAGTCCTTGAGATAGGCGGCGAGCTTCTCGCGCGCCGGCTCGTAGACGACATGCTGGCCCGACTGGCGCTTGACCTCGTCGACGATCGTCTGGCCGCTGATGCCCGGGATGGGCGCTTCGCCTGCGGCGTAGACATCAGTAAGCACGAGGACGTCAGCCGAGACGAATGCCTTGCCGAACTCCTCGTGCAGGAGCTGCGTGCGCGAGTAGCGATGCGGCTGGAAGACGCAGATCAGGCGCTTCGGGCTCGTCTCCTTGGCGGCCTTGAGCGTCGCGGCGATCTCCGTCGGATGGTGCGCGTAGTCGTCGACGATCCAGATGCCATTTGCGCGGCCCTTCGTCTGGAAGCGGCGCTTGGCACCGTGGAAGGCCGCGAGGCCCGCCGCCATCTTCTCGAAGCTCACACCGATCGAGAGGCCCGTGACGATGCAGGCCATCGCGTCGAGGACATTGTGGCGGCCCGGGATGTTGAGATTGACGTGGCCGAGCTCTTCCTCGCCGTGGAAGACATCGAACGAGATGCCCATGCCGCTGTGCGTGATGTTCTTCGCGCGGTAGTCGGCCTCATGGTCGATAGCGTAGGTGATGTACTTGCGGTCGAGATTCTTGGCCATCGTGCGCAGGTTCTCGTTGTCGAAGCAGATGACAGCGTAGCCCGTCTCCTTGTCGACATTCTGGATGAACTGCGTGAAGGCCTTGATGATGTTCTCCATCGTGCCGTAGTGGTCCATGTGGTCGTCTTCGACATTCGTCACGACGGCAATGTGCGGGTGGAGCTTGAGGAAGGAACCGTCGCTCTCATCCGCCTCCGACACGAGGTAATCGCTCGTGCCGAGCTCGGCATTCGTGCCGAGGTCGGGGACTTCGCCGCCGACGACGACGGACGGCGAGACGCCCGCGTGCGTCAGCGCGACGCCGAGCATTGAGGTCGTCGTCGTCTTGCCGTGCGCGCCGGCAACCGCGATGCCCTTGTACTCGTTGACGAGGGCCGCATTGATGTCCGAGCGGTGCAGCTTCGTGATGCCGAGGTCCTTGGCCGCCAGGACTTCCGGATTGTCGAACGGGATGGCCGTCGAGACGACGATGGCGTCGACGCCGCGGACATTCTCCGCCTTCTGGCCGCCCAGCGTGATCTTCGCCCCCATCTGGCGCAGCTTCTCGATGATGCCCGAATCCTCGCGATCCGAACCCGACACCTCATAGCCGAGCTCGACCATCATCTTGGCCAGCGGGCTCATGCCGGCGCCGCCGATGCCCACGAAATGAATCTTCTTGATGCCTTTCAGCTCTTTGAGCTCTTTATGCACTCCAATCACCTTTTCCCTTTGTTCCATCTGTTCTTTATTTCTTGGCGATATCGAGGACGAGGTCTGCAATATCGCTGGCCGCCTGCGGACGCCCCATCGCGCGGCTGGCCTTCGCCATCGCCTGAAGCTTGTCGGGCTCGCTCAAGAGCTCGGTGAGCACAGAACTCAGGCGCTCCGGCGTCAGTTCCCGGTCGAGGATCATGCGCGCCGCCCCTGCTTCCTCGAGCGCGCGCGCATTGTGCTCCTGGTGGTTCTCCGCCGCATAGGGATACGGGATCAGGATGGCCGGGATGCCGCGCGCCGTGAGCTCAGCAAGGCCCGTCGCGCCGGCGCGGAAGATGGCGAGGTCCGCCATCGCCATCGCCTGCGGCATGTTGTAGAGGTACGGCTTGACGAGGATGTGCGGGCAGGCGGCAAGGTCGACACCGGCCTCCTCGAGCCCCTTGAGCACCGGCTCGTAGCCGCGCTTGCCCGTCACATGCAGGAATTGCACCTCTGGATGCGCTGCCGCAGTCTTGATGACGCCGATCATCGCGAGGTTGATGGCGCGCGCACCGCGGCTGCCGCCCGAGACGAGGACCGTCAGCTTCTTCGGGTCGAGGCCGAAAGACGCCGCGCCCTGCTCGCGCTGTGCCGAGAGCACTTCGCTGCGGATCGGGTTACCCGTGAAGACGACCTTATCGGCCGGGAAGTGCTTCATGGCCTCTTCCGTGCCCGCCGCGATCTTCGTCACGAACTTCGAGAGTATCTTGTTGGTGATGCCCGGCACGACATTCTGCTCCTGTATGAGCGTCGGGATGTGCATGAGGCTGGCCGCGAGCAGGATAGGCCCGCAGACGTAGCCGCCCGTGCCGATGACGACGTCCGGCTTGAACTTGTGGACGATGCGCGTGGCCTTGGCCACGCCGACCATCGCGCGGCCGGCGCGCAGGATGTTGTCGGCCGTCAGATGGCGCTCGAACCCCTGGATGTCGACTGTCGTGAAGGGCAGTCCTTCCTTGGGGATGATGTCAGCCTCGAGGCCGCGCTTCGTGCCGACGTAGAGGAATCTCGCGTCGGGCACCTTCTGCTGGATAGTCCGGATGATGGTGATGGCCGGGTAGATATGGCCGCCCGTGCCGCCGCCTGAAACAATGATATTCAAGATGAGAAATCCTCCCGTCGAGTCACTTCTGCTGTTCTAATTCATGGACGAGATGCTTGAAGTCGCGGCCGCGCTCCGCCATGTTGTGGTACATGTCGAAGCTCGCGCAGGCCGGCGAGAGCAGCACGACGCCCGGCTCCTTGGCCAGCGCATGCGCGATTTCTACGGCCTTGCGCATCGAGTAGCCGGCCGCATAGATCCGCTCCTCAGGGAAGCCATTCTCGACAGCGGCCCCGTAGAAGCGCGCGGCTGCGCGGCCGATGAGGACCAGTGCGTCAACGCGCTCGCAGACGAGCTTCATGAAATCCGTGAGGTCCGTCATCTTGTCGTCGCCGCCCGCCAGCAGGACGATGTGGCCGTCGAACGTCTCGAGCGCCTTGATGGCCGAGTCCGTATTCGTCGCCTTCGAGTCGTTGTAATACGGCACGCCGTCAATCGTCGTCACGTACTCGATGCGGTGCTCGACACCGCGGAACGACTTGAGCACGGGGACCATCAGCGCGGGCTCACAGCCGGCGAAGAAGGCCACGGCGATGGCCGCGAGGGCATTCTCGACATTGTGCGGTCCCTTGATGCCGAGCTCATCCGTGCGGCAGAGCTCATGCTCCTCACCCTGCCAGCGGATGACGATGAGGCCGTCACGCACGCTGCCGCGCACAAAGACGCCCTCCTCGAGTTCTTCCCGGCGGCTGAAGTAGCAGACCTGCGCCTGCGTGCGCGCCTTCATGCCGCGCGTCTTCTCGTCGTCGTAGTTGAGGACGACGTAATCGTCCCCCGTCTCCTCGCGGAAGATGCGCTCCTTCATGGCCTGGTAGACCTCCATCGAGCCGTGGCGCACGATGTGGTCCGGCGTCACATTGAGCAGCGCCGAGACGTGCGGGTGGAAGTGCTCCGTCGCCTCCATCTGGTAGCTCGAGATCTCCGCCGCGATGCAGCCGCCCTTGCCGATGCGCAGGGCCTCCTCCGACAGCGGCACACCGATGTTGCCGCCGACGCCGACCTTGTCGTAATGCGTCTCGAGCAAGAGTCCGAGCAGCGTCGTCGTCGTCGTCTTGCCGTTCGTGCCCGTCACCGCGCAGATTGGCGACTCCGCAATGTCATAGGCGAGCTCCACCTCGCTCATGATGCGGATGCCCTTCGCGTAGGCCGCCTGGATGAGCGGGATGCGCACCGGCACGGCCGGCGAGACGATAATCGTATCCACGCCCTCGAGCAGGCTCTCCTGCTGCGGGCCGAAGGCGAGCGCGACGCCGAGCTCGCGCAGCTTCGAGAAGTTATCGCCGAGCTTCTCGAGCTCCTCTTCCGTCTTTGCGTCGCTCAGCGTGACCGCTGCGCCAAAGCGGCGGGCGAGCTTCGCCGCGGCAAAGCCGCTGACGCCCGCGCCAATGACCAGTACGTTCTTCTGCTTCCAATCCAACTCCATGACAAGTCCTCCCGACTATACAAGAAAATCCGACTTTACATCCCGTTACGGCATCATCAGCAGTCCGACGACGCTCGCGACAAGTCCGACCATCCAGAAGACAAAGACGACCTTCGTCTCCTTCCAGCCGCCGAGCTCGAAGTGATGGTGTATAGGACTCATGCGGAAGACGCGCTTGCCCGTCGTCTTGAACGAGATGACCTGGATGATGACCGAGAGCGCCTCGCAGACGAAGACGAAGCCGATGACCGCGAGCAGGATCTCCGTATGCGTCAGGATGCCGACAGCCGCAATCGCGCCGCCGAGTGCCAGCGAGCCCGTATCGCCCATGAAGACCTTGGCCGGGTGGGCATTGAAGCGCAGGAAGGCCAGGCAGGCCATCATCATGGCCACGCAGAAGATTGCGAGGTCAAAGTGGCCCGTCATATAGCAGACGAGCGCATAGGCGCCCGAGGCGATGGCCACCGTGCCTGAAGCCAGGCCGTCGAGGCCGTCCGTCAGATTGACGGCATTGCTCGTGCCGACGAGCACGAAGAGCACGAGGAAGTAGTAGCCGACGCCGATGTCGAGATTGATGTCGGCAATCGGGATCCAGATTGTCGTGTCGATGCCGAGCACGCGCGTGCCGACGATCATCGTCACGATGGCGATGAGGATCTGGCCGAGCATCTTCTGCTTCGCCTTGAGGCCGAGGTTGCGTTTCTTGACGACCTTGATGTAGTCGTCGAGGAAGCCCAGCACGAAATGGCCGAGCGTGATGAAGAGGGCCAGCAGGACAGCCGGCGTCAGCGGCGCCGCCGCCACCGTCGCGATCACGATGGCCAGGATGATCATGATGCCGCCCATCGTCGGCGTGCCACTCTTGGCCTGATGGCTCTTCGGCCCTTCTTCACGGATGCTCTGTCCGAACTTGAGCTTGTGCAGCTCCGGAATCAGTAACGGCCCTGTGCAGAGCACGAGGCCGGCGGCAAAGATGGCCGCAAGAAGTATCTTATCCAAGTTCTAACGTCTCCACTCTCTTTATGATTTCCCACTCAAGCCAGTGCTCAGAGCAGGTCGATGATCTTTTCCATCTGCATGCCGCGCGAGCCCTTGAAGAGGATCGTGTCGCCCGGCTCGAGGATCTTGTGCAGGTAGTCGGCTGCCGCCTCGTGCGAATCTGCGCGGAACACCTGCGGCACGCCGCCCGCCTCCGCGCCGTCCGCGATGAAGGCGCCCATCTGGCCGCGCGTGACGACGGCAGCAAAGCCGTGCTCGGCGAGCTCACGGCCGACCTCGCGGTGCGCCTCCTCCGAGACGCTGCCGAGCTCGAGCATGTCACCCATGACGGCGATCTTGCGTCCTTTCGTCAGCTCCGAGAGCGTCTCGATGGCCGCCTTCATCGACATCGGGCTTGCGTTGTAGGCATCGTTGACGACATGGTACATCTTGACATCCTGCACCTCGAAGCGCATCTTCGTCGCCTTGAGGTTGCGCAGGCCGGTGGCCGCCTCCGCAGGCGTCAGGCCGAGCGCGAAGCCGGCCGCGATAGCTGCGAGCGCATTGTAGACATTGTGGCGGCCGACCATCGCAAACACAAACGTCTGCTCACGTCCCTTCCAGTCGAGCGTGAAGCGCGTCTCATGGCCGCCGACCGTCTCGATATCCCTGGCGCGCACATCGGCCTCATTCTCGATGCCGAACGTCAGGACACGCACGCCCTCCTTCGCCTTCGAGCGCATCGCCGCGACGTACGGGTTGTCCGCATTGAGGACGACCGCGCCGCCCGCGGGAATGGCCTCGACCATCTCCGACTTCGCCTTCGCGATGTTCTCGATGGAACCGAGGAGCTCCATATGCGTCTCGCCGACATTTGTCACGATGCCGACAGACGGCGCCGCGATCGGCGCCATGGCCTCAATCTGGTGCAGGCCGCGCATGCCGATCTCGACGACAGCAGCCGTGTGCTCCTTGCGCAGGCCCAGGAGCGTCAGCGGCAGGCCGATCTCATTGTTGTAGTTGGCCTGCGTCTTGAGGACAGGGCCGCGCGCCGAGAGCACCGCAGCCGTGAGGTCCTTCGTCGTCGTCTTGCCATTCGAGCCAGTGATCGCCACGACCGGCAGCGAGAAGCGCATGCGCCAGGCGTGCGCGAGCTGCTGATAGGCCGCAAGCGTGTCCGGTGCGATGAGCACCGTCGTCTTGAGGCCGGCCAGCTGCTCCTTCGGGCAGCCCGTGCTGACCATGACGCCGCTCGCACCCTTCTCGACCGCATCGCGCACAAAATCCTCGCCGTTGAAGCGCTCGCCCTTGAAGGCGAGGAACAGGACTCCCGGCGTGATCTTGCGTGTATCCGTCACGATATCCGTGAACTCTTCATGCTCCATCTTGTAGAGCTGTGCCCCCGTCGCTTCGCGGACCTCATCAAGCGTAAATGCTGGCATCGGAAAACTCCCTCCTGCAACTCTGCAACTCTGTAATCTCGTCAATTCTTCTCGGCCATCTTGGCAGCGACAGCTGCGCGGGCCTCTTCCTTATCGTCGAAGTGGATCGTCTTGTCCTTGAGGATCTGATAGTTCTCGTGACCCTTGCCGAGGATGACGACGATATCGTCCTTCTCCGCCATCTCGACAGCGCGGTAGATGGCCTGGCGGCGGTCCACGATGAGCTCATGGTGCTTCGTGCCGATGGCCTCCTCGACACCCTCCTCGACCTGCGAGAGGATGAACGCCGGGTCCTCCGTGCGCGGGTTGTCCGACGTCGCGATGACGACATCGGCGAGCTCCGCCGCAAGGCGTCCCATGATTGGGCGCTTCGTGCGGTCGCGGTCGCCGCCGCAGCCGAAGACAGCAATGATGCGCCGCTTCGCGATCTTGCGCGCCGTCTTGAGGACATTCTCGACGCCGTCCGGCGTGTGCGCGTAGTCGACGATGATGGAGAAGTCCTGGCCAGCCTTGACGAGCTCGAAGCGGCCCGGCACTGCCGTGAAGGCCTCGAGCGCCTCCTTGATGACGGATGCGTCGATGTGCTCAGAAAGAGCCGCGCCGACGGCGCTCATGACATTGTAGACATTGAAGATGCCCGTTATGTGGAGCGAGAGTTTCATCTCGCCGAAGCTCTCGTGATGGAGCACGAACTCCGCGCCGTTCGCGTGGACGAGGATGTCCGTCGCGCGCAGGTCGGCTTCCTTCTCGATGGCGTACGTCAGGTGATCGCACTTCGCGTGCGCGAGCATCGTCGCACTGGCCGCATCGTCGATGTTGACGACAGCCGTCTTGCCCTGCTTGCAGCCCTGCTCCGACACATGGTCGAAGAGCTTCGCCTTCGCGAGCATGTAGTTCTCGAGCGTCTTGTGGTAGTCGAGGTGATCCTGCGTGAGATTCGTGAAGACAGCCGTGTCAAACTCGATGCCCGCTACGCGGTTCTGGTCGAGCGCGTGCGACGAGACTTCCATGACGACGTAGTCCATGCCCTTGTCGCGCATCATCGCCAGCGTGTGCTGCAGCTCGACGACATCCGGCGTCGTATTGTGGATTGGCAGCACCTCATCCTCGATCATGATCTGGATCGTGCCAATGAGGCCGACCTTATAGCCTGCCTTGCGCAGGATGGCGCGCGTGATGTAGCTCGTCGTCGTCTTGCCGTTCGTGCCCGTGATGCCCACGACGCGCATCTTGCGCGCCGGGTAGTCGTGGAAGTACGGCACGATCGTGTCGAGCGCCGGCTGCAGCTCCTTGACGCGCAGCACCGCGATGCCCTGCGGCACCTCGACATCCTCGCGCGTCGTCACGATGGCGCTTGCACCCGCCGCGACAGCCTGCGGGATGAACTTGTGGCCGTCAACGTGGACGCCCGGGATGCAGACGAAGAGCGTGCCCTGCTGCACCTTGCGCGAATCGTGCTCGATGCCCGTGATGACCGTATCGCGATTTCCGATGATGACAGCATCCTCCAAGAGATCTGCCAGCTGACCGATAGTTTTCATTGTATTTCCTCCCCAAGGCTCCGCCTGCGGTCATGCCGCCGCGGGCCGTTACCTATTATAAACCGTATCCATGCGTCCTGCAAACACAAAAGAAGCTGCTCGTTCGATTTGCAGCCTCTTTTCCATCTTATTTACTTTCATGCGAAAAATACGTCTTCTTCGGGACCTGCATGCCAAGCTGGCTCTCCGCGATTGCCTTGATGCGCTCCGGGTTCTTGAGCTTCGCGATCTCCACATTGAGCCGTTCATTCTCCTGCTCGATGCGAGTGGCCTCGCTCTGCGTCTCGACGAGCGTGTAGCCGCGGCTCGCACTGATGCCGCTGCCGATCGTCACGAGCATCGCGAGCAGTGCCGTGACGATGAAGAGCACCTGGAAATGAGAGCGCAGCGACGTGTTGAGCACGCGGTGCACGAACATCTCCTGACGCTCCGGCTTGTGCTCCTCCGCCTGATGCACGGGGACCTCCTGATACGATTCGTCCTGTCTTTCCTGTCTTGCCAGCATCAGCGCGCCTCCTTTCTCGTCTCTTCCTGATCATCCGCTGTGTCCAGTTTCTCCGCGATGCGCAATTTGGCACTCTTCGAGCGCGAGTTGTGCGCGAGCTCAGCGGCCGTCGCCTGCTTCGGCTTGCCGAGCAAGCGGATCTCCGGCCTATGGTGGCAGACGCAGACCGGCAGCTCCGGCGGGCAGATGCAGCCGCGCGCCATCTCCTTGAGCGTCTGCTTCGCGATGCGGTCCTCCAGCGAGTGGAAGGTGATGATCGCGATGCGCCCGCCCGGCTTCAGGTGATGCACCGCCGTGCGGAACGCCTTCTCGAGGATGCCGAGCTCGTCGTTGACCTCGATGCGGATGGCCTGGAAGATGCGCTTCGCCGGATGGCCGCTGGCCGCCTGGCGCACCGCCTTCGGCACCGCCTTGCAGATGATGTCGACGAGCTCGCCCGTCCGCTCGATGGGCTTTATGGCGCGCTCTTTGACGATGAACTGCGCGATGCGGCGCCCCCAGCGCTCCTCGCCGTAATCGTGGAAGATGCGGTCGAGCTCCTTCTCGCTGTACGTGTTGACGACATCGTACGCCGAGAACTTCGCCTCCGGGTCCATGCGCATGTCGAGCGGCGCATCGTGCATGTACGAGAAGCCGCGCTCCGCCGTGTCGATCTGGTGCGACGAGACACCGAGGTCAAAGACGACGCCGTCGACGAGCGGTGCCCCCTGCGCCTCGAGGATTTCCTCGAGATGCGAGAAATTGCTGTGCACGATGTCGACATGGCACTTGACGTCCTTGAGGCGCTCCTTCGCCGCCGCGATGGCCTCCTCATCCTGATCGATACCGATGATGCGGCCCTCAGGCGAGAGCAGTTCCGCGATGCGATGGGAATGGCCAGCGCCTCCCAGAGTACAGTCGACATAGATCCCTTCTTTATTTGTCACGAGACCCTTGACCGTCTCCTCCAGCATGAC
Organism: Mitsuokella sp. UBA4253; assembly: GCF_002395285.1. Lineage (NCBI taxonomy): Bacteria > Bacillati > Bacillota > Negativicutes > Selenomonadales > Selenomonadaceae > Mitsuokella > Mitsuokella sp. UBA4253. The sequence goes on from NZ_DGWR01000018.1 coordinate 13,089, forward strand.
GCTGATATGATGAAACTCCACGTTTCCTTCCCCCATCTATCTATCGCTTCCTATTCTATATGCCGAGCTCCGCCAGCGACGCCGCGATGGCCGTCACATCCGGCTCGACTTCCTCGTTGTAGCGGCTCCACTGTTCCTTGCTCCAGACCTCGATGCGGTTGTCCGCCCCGGCCAGCACGACAGGCTGGCGCAGCGTGATGTCCGCATAAGCGCGCAGATTTGCCGGCACGAGAAAGCGCCCCTGCTTATCGCATTCGAGCGTGCGCGCCCCCGAGAAGAAGAACCGCACGATGGCGCGCGCCTCCGGCTTCGCGAGCGGCAAGGCCCGCAATTTTGCCGCGAGCTCCTCCCATGCCTGCTGACCGTAGAGGAAAAGGCACTTGTCGAGCCCCTTCGTGATGACAAAGGAAACACCGAGCTCCTGGCGGAAATCAGCCGGGAGAATGACGCGTCCCTTCGCATCAATCGTATGGGCATACTCACCCATGAACATCCCGCTGCACCGCCTTTCCACACATCTGGCACTTTTCCCCACAATTCGCCACTTTATCTATTCTTTTTTATAGCAGATAAATCCTGCTTTTGCAAGTGGAAATTCATTTTCTACAGAAAAAGAAAAGCCCTCCCTATCCCCAAGGGGATGGAAAAGGCTTTCCCGAGCATCCAGAAGATGCTTATTCTTTGCCGAAATGGATGTAGACACCGTCGAGGTCAGCCACCTCGAGGCCCATCTTCGTGAAGGCCACATGGAGTGCCTTCTCGAAGAGACCGCGGTTCTTCGTCTCGTCGCCGACGACGATGAGCTGCGCTGCAGCATCATCGTCCGGCAGGATCGTGAAGCGCGAGCCATTGTACTTGAGCGTGAATTCGCCCGTGCCCTTGTCCGTCGTCAGCTCCGTGTCAAGCTCGCGATACTGCGTCGCAGGCTGGTTCGGTTCCGGCAGGACCTGAGCCGACGGCGCGATCTTGACTTCCGTCGTGCGCTTGGCGACATCATAGGTGCCGTAGCGGTGCGTCGTCTTGTCCTCCAGTACCTTGAAGAACGGCAGCGTCACCACGCGCTTGTCCTCCGGACGGTCGCCGCCGCGGTCGCGGTCACCGTCCCAGACCGTCTTGTGGCCCGTCGTCTCCGTCGTGTTCTCCGGCGTGTTCGGCGTGTTCTCCGGCATCTCCGGCAGCGGCGTCACCGTACCCGTGCCCGGCGTCACCGGCGGATTGACCGGCGGCACGATATCCGGCTTGCTCGGCAGATTGACTGTGATATCACCGTCATAGTGATAGCGGTAATTGCCGTAGACCTTGCCGCTATCAATCGGACCATAGTCCGGCAGCGACGTGCTGACACCGTAGTGACCATTCGGCAGTCGGCCGTCCGGCGTGTACGACGGCGTCACCGTCTCGCCATAGACGAGCTGCCCATTGATCGGATCCGGGCTCGACGGATTGTTCGGATCCGTGACCGTGTAGACCACATCCCCGAGCGTATTGCCATTGCCATCGACATGGAAGTGAACATCCTTTGGGTTGATGGTCAGCGTAGCATCGCCGCCCGAAATCGTATAGTTCTTGAGGAAATCCTCCGACTTGTTGCTGACAGTCGTCTTGAAATCATAGTCGCCGACATGGTTCGTCTTCGTGTTGTTCTCGATATAACCACCGCCGTAATTGCCGTAGTCATAGGAGATGTCCGATTCCTTGCCCTTGTCGCCATTCGTCAGGCCGTCAACTGACGAGACCGTCTTGCCGACCGTCGTACCGTAGTCGGTGCCGTAGTCGACGCGGACATCCTTCGTCGTGATCTCCAGCGGCGCCTTGTTGACGATGATGTCGCCCTCAATCGTAACGCTGTAGTTCTTGCGGGCATCACTGCCATCTTCGTGGACAATGCCGCCGCCATCCGATTCCAGGTCATTCTTGTACGTCCCGGCATCCGCCGTAGTCCGTCCATCCCGGTTCGTCTCATAAGCGCCGCCGGCCTTCGGCGTCATGCTCAGGCCAACCGTCGAGATGGCATCGCCATTGACGAGTGTCGGCGTCGTGACCTCCTTGAAGGTCTTGTCCGACGAGCCATACGTCTGGACCATCTCGTTGGTGATGGTGATGGGCACTGGCTTCAGCGTGACTGTCCCCGTCCAGTCCACGACCACATCGTAATTATCCAGCGATGTGTTGGCCACTGCAGTGCCGATCGTGTAACGGTCAAGGCTTCCATCGGCCTTGTATTTCACATCATTTGTGCGGTCGCTGCTCAGAAGAGCGTCCGTCGTATTCGTGATGCCCAGCTGGGAAGCCAGCGCCTCCAGATCGTCGCCATTCGCATTGCCGGTCACAGCCGTGGCCGTATCGAGTTCCGACTGTACCGCTGCGGCATCACCATAGGCTTCCGTGTAGTCACCCGTGGTGAGATGCAGGGCAGCCTTGTTGATGGTGGCATTGCCCTTCTCGATCTCGATGTTGTAGTTCTTGAGCGTCTTGTCCGTGGATCCTTCCAGGTAGTACGGCCCGCCGTTCACCGTCTTGGTCACCTTGCCGGCTTGTTTTTCCTCTGCCGAGGCATCGCCCGTATTGATATAGGTGATATCGCCCTTGCCGTACGTCCCATCGAGAGCGCTCGTCACGACGTCTGAGCCATCGCCGTTCGTCAGGCCTTCGATCGTATCGGCATCATATCCATAAGCGCCGGTATCAAAAGCCGTGCCGTAAGTAGTGGAAACGTCGTTAAGCTTCACCTTGACGGTTGCTTTATCAACTGTGGCCTTGCCTGGTGTATTGGTTTCGATTTCGTAGTTCTTAGCGGTCTGTCCGGTCAGGGTAAAATCTCCCAACAGCTGATACTTCCCGTCAGCATCTTTGATGTAAATCTTCTTTTCATTGCTGGCAGCATCAGTGACAGCCCCGGTATTGGTGTATATTGCCGTAATCCCGTTTTCCTTTACAGAATCCACTGTATCCCCGTTGGCATTGCCGATTAGTGTGTAAGTGTAGGGCCTCCAGGCATCAGATCCGTAGGTGGTGCTGGTATCTCCCACCGTCAAGGCCAGTTTGGCCTTGTTCACCGTGGCCGTGCCGCTCGTGATATGGACATTGTAATCAGCAAGGGTGCTGTTCGCCGTTCCCTGGAGTGCATATGTCCCGGCGTTCTGCGTCACAGCGCCTTTGGCAATCTTATCCGGATCTGTGGCGTTGCCGGCATTGGTATAGCTGAGGAAATCATCTCCCAGTACAGCATCCTGGGTATCCCCGTTCACCAGCCCGCCTTTGGTGCTATCTACCGTATAGCCATACTTGGTATCATCAAAGGCCGTGCCATAGGTGGTGGACACATCCCCCACCGTCAGGTAAAGGTCTGCTGGATTCACAGTGATGGTGCCGCTACCGGTGACCTTATAGTTGGCGGAAGCATCGCTGCCATCGCTAGCCTTTACCTCTGCACTGGAAGTCAGATATTGGTCTTCATATTTGCCTACATGGGCCGTATCGTTGCTACCCTTGCTGTCAGCATAAGTACCATCAGTAGAAATGGTATACTTGATATCGCTATCAGTCAGAGTATCTCCGTTCACCAGCTGGGTTTTGTCGTAAGAAGGCGTCCCGCTCTTCACCCTGGAGTTGCCATAAGTCTGGGTACCATCGGTGTTGATGATCAGTGTCTTCCGAGTGATTTCCACTTCCCCATCATTGGCCGCCTTGTCATACCCGTTCATGGTCTTGCCCCCATCCTGATAGGCCACATCCATCACGTAGAAGGCTTTGTTCCCATCGCTGGCCGTCTTATACGTTTTATTGCCATCTGCATCTGTCACCATTTCATTTCCGCTGGTCCGGGTGGCTGTTGGCACAGCACCGTCACTGGATGCGCTAACCGTAGCCAGGCCCGTCTTCGTTCCGTCCGAACTGGTCACATAAGTCAGATAACTGGATTCATCGAAGTTTTTGAAGCTGGTAACATCAATGTCATTCCCGCTGGAATCCTTATAAGTCGCTTTGGAAGTCAGTGTGTCCGTCATCATTTCTTCAGACAGGGTATCTCCATAGGTCTTGGAAGCATAGCCGCCGGAAATGGTAATCACCGGGGTTACCTGGAAGATGAACTTGTTGCTGCTCGTATCGGTATAGTCGGTCAGTGCATTGCCGGCACCATTGGCCGTGACCACACTGTTGGCACCGGATTTCGCCGTCCACTGGGCATTGGTACCGCTATTCAGATTGCTGCCCAGGCTGGTGTCATGGTCGCTGGGCGAATTGACATAGACCTGCCAGGTGCCCTTTTCGCCGGTGGTAATGGCATTTGTACCGGTGGTTTTGTTTACCAGAGCGCCCTTGCTGCCCTGGGCATCAATGATGACAGCGCCATTATCCGAGCTGCCAGATGCTATCGTTCCAGCAGTAGCATTGCCATCATAATCGACACCAGCCCCCAACGTAATCTTGCCGGAATCTCCAGTGGAAGTCAGACTGATTTTACCACCATTAGCAGTCGTTGCCCCGCGTGCGGTATAAGGATTAGCGGTAATGCCATGAACTTCAATATTGCCAGAAGAAAGAATGGTCGCGTTATCCTTGTATTTATCTTCCAGCGTAGTAAAAGTATCCGTTTCTTCGCTTTCGCCGGAATGGATTTCTCCGCCTACTTTGACACCATTTCCAGAGATATACAGTCCATGGTCGACATAGATAGTACCATGATAGTAATCAGTAACATTATTATTATCAGTTCCTACTGTCACTGCATTGTTACTTTCGATGCTTACCGTGTCCAGAGCCTTGGATTTACCAATATCTCCCTGCAGTTTGACTTCGCCAGTGCCGGAATTGATTTTCAGGCTGGAATTGGCAAGATTCTTTTCCTGAACAAATCCTTTAGCCCAGGCACTCTGATCGCCACCATAACCGCCAGCCATAGCAATATCATCCCACTGGTTTTGGGTGCCATAACCAACGGTCAGGAAGGGACCACTATTATCCGGCTGTGTTCTGGTAACTCCACTTACAGGCCAAGTCTGCCAGTTGACAAATCCATATATATTACTTCCACTGTTATAAGTCTTTTGGGCGGTTACAGTGCTCCAGTCAGATCCTACATTACTATAGAACTGTGTACCCTTACCATTATTCTCTAAGCCTTCTGGGCCAGTTACCCAGTACATACCATTCGAATAAAGCGGATCATCTGGCAAGCCATAGTAGGAATACGGCAACTGCTTCTCTCTATCTAGATTACCCCCAGTCTTATGGAGGACACCTGAACCTCTAGCACCAACAAAGAGAGCGGTTGCAGAATTTGGAGCCGTCAAAGAATTCTCCAAGACAGTTGTGAGGGTAGCTAAATAAGTATCACCGACAGCAGAGCCATTACCATTCTCCCCCTTCGCCAAGTTCTTAGCAACAAACCAGTTAACTGAAAGCAAGTCATTGATATCCGCCTTCAAGTTTTCATACATGGTCTTACCATTTCCCATAGTTGTCTTATCGTTCTTTAAAGCAGTTACTAGAGAGGTATTATCCGTGTAACTACTGGGATCAAATGAACCATACTTACTTGTATAGTTAGCGGAAGCAGCTGTCTTGTAATATACAAGGAATTCTTTGACAATCATGCTATCCGCGACACTTGTTTCAGTGACTTTCACAGCTGTCCAGCCGTCACCCTTAGTAGTCGAATAACCTATACCTTTCCCTGTCCAACGGGGGTCTTCTGTATTGGCCTCAGCATAGGTGTAATGAGGACCATCAATCGTTTGTGAATCCGTGGTTGTTTCATAGTTTCCATTTTCATCAACCTTATAACTTCCATCAGGATTCTTTACATAATTAACAGACTTATAATGATAGGACGGAACAGTACCTGCTTCCAAATATTTATCTACAAGGCCAGAATTATTAATTAAATTTTCCCACTCATCTGTCCCGTAAATATACGTAGCATAGCTATTACCAGAATTAATGATTCCGGTCACCTTAACGGCACCATTCGTATCTTTCCCACTAGAATCCAAAGTCAGTGTACCACCGTTAAGGCCGATAGCCACTTCACCATTTAAGGTAATATCTCCACCTTTCGTTTTAATATAACGATCAGCCTTGGAACCATCTGCGACAAAATTAACATTGACATTACCAAAATAGGTACCTACAGTAGAGCCATCTGACTTCGGCCCAGTTCCATTTTTAATAGAACCTTTGTCATATCCCTTTGTTGTTTCGTTCTCTTTATTAGGAGAATAGACAAGATTTCCGCCACTAGAAGAAATAAAGTTACCGCCATTTGTATCAATATCAGCATTGATAATAACAGCACCAATCTTGTTGCCATCGGTATCTGAATTCAACAATACGTTCAGCTTTCCACTAGTCGAGGTAATGGCTTTATTGATAGTGATATTGCGCATAGCATCCAGCGTAAAGGTCGCATCTGTTCCTGCTTCCTTTTTAATGGGAGAATTGACCGTGATATTGGCCACACCATTAGTCGCTATAGCCTGGATGGTAACATCCGTTCCTTTGTTCAGTAAGTCTGTAATGGTTTTTGTCTTAATCCAAGTAATTGCCGAACTTACAGCAGATGCATCGGCCGTTTCCTTACTAGTGGGATCGTGATAGTTAATAGAAGTATTGCTAGACAGACTGTTATCCGACTCATATTTTTTTATATCAATCTTTGCTGCATCATACGCTGTAGTCGGGTCATTGTCCGCAATGTACACGTTAAGCGGGTCGAGCAGCCACTCGCCTGCCTTGCCGCGTTCGCCCTTGGCATCGATATTGAGATTGTTGCCGAGGTTCAGCACATCGCCGGAGGTTTCGATCTTGCCGCCGTCGATGGCGCCGCGGGCCAAGAGATTGGTTCCATCATTGACGACAGTTTTCTGGCCGATGCCTTTGATGCTGCCTGCGCTCTGGCCTGCTTCTTTGCCGGAGGCGTCGAGGGTGCCGCTGACTTCGACCTGGCCGCTTTCGCCGCCGTCGAGCAGGATCTCGCCCTTGTCGTTCGCGTGCAGGGTCTTGGCCTCGATGACGCCCGTGTTGTTGACGACAGTGCTCATGAGGTCGCCGGCGCTCTTGGCCGTCATGACGAGGTAGCCGCCGTCATTCTGGAGCGTGCCGCTGTTGAGGGCCTTGGCGTTCGCGAGGCTGCCGTTTACCGTGAAGTTGAGCTTGCCCGCCGTGTCGGCTGCGAGGCTGAGGTTCTTTGCTGCGGCGAGGACAGTCTGGCCGCCCTCATTCGCGATGGCCCCGTGTTCTCGACATTTGTCGCGTGCAGGGCGACAAGGCCGCCCTCGGCTTTGATGGTGCCGGCGTTGATCACGCTGGCCTCCCTGCCAGCTGCAATCTGCAGGCCGAGGTCGCCCTTGCCCTGCGCGAAGTTACGCATGTCGTCATCGGTCACGTTGGCCGTCGAGGCGACGAGGCCGCCGACGTCGACGCTGCTGTTCTTGCCGAAGAGCACGCCGTTCGGGTTGATGACGAAGACATGACCTTTAGTCGAGAGCGAGCCGTCGATGATGGACCGGCCGTCTCCTACGACGCGGTTGAGGGCGATAGCGCTCTTGCTGTTCTGGTCGAAGTGGACCTTTTCGTCCTTGGCGATGTTGAATTTCTGCCAGTCGAGAGCGAGGCGGTCTGTCTTCTGGTTGATGACCATCGTCTTTTCATCAGGACGTGCAATCTCACCCTGCCCGGCGACGACCTTGCCCTGCTCCGGCATGGCCTGCACGCTGCTGCTGTGCAGCGACATGGCCATGATAGCGATGGCAATGGCGGCAGATTTCGACTGCCAGGTCATTGTTTTTCTGTGTTTATGTGTGTTCTTCATGATTCCTTTCCCCTTTATTCGTTACGCCAGAGGCATGACGTCTTGCTCAGTGATTTACCTCACATTCTATTGTATAAAAAAACAGGATGCTTTTCTTTAGCATCGGGTTAAATTTACCGATTTATAAAAGAAAAACATCCTGTTTCTGGAAAACATTTCTTATTTATGTACTTTTTGTGCAAACACCTGTGTGCTCAGTGCTTCGTCCAGCCGAAACTCTCGAACTGCGGAGTGTAATGGATACGCTCGATGAAGTCGCGGTTCGTCTTCTCTGTGTGGAAGATAGGCACGCGCTCGAGGGCGTAGATGTTGCTCTTGCGGCTGACGCCGCCGTACTTGATGGTAAAGGCGGCCTTGTAGCCGGCCTCGCGCACGAGCTGGGCGATGTGGAGGTTGTAGGCACCCGTCGGGTAGGCCATGTACTTGACCTCATGGCCGAGCTCGGCTTCGGCCTTCTTCTTCGACTCGACGAGTTCGGCGCGCAGCTGGTCGTTCGTCAGGTCGGTCATCGACTTGTGGTCGACGGTGTGCGAAGCGACGGTCATGTCGTTCTTCTCCATCTCGCGGCACTCGTCCCAGGTCAGGTAGCCTTTGCGCGTGCCGAGGAAGCTCGTGACGACAAAGACCGTGCCCTTGAGGCCGTACTTCCTGAGGATCGGGTAGGCGTTGTCGTAGTTGTCCTGGTAGCCGTCGTCGAAGGTGATCAGGACGGGATTGTCGGGCAGCTGGCCCGTGCCCTCGAGCGCGTCGTAGAGCTCGTCGGGCGTGATCGCGTGATAGCCGTGCTCCTTGAGGTAGCGCATCTGCCAGTCGAAGTCGGCCGGTGCGACGGCAAGCGACAGGAATTCATCGCTGACCTTGTGGTAGTTGAGCACGAGGATCTGCGGGCCATCCTCGCCCGTGTCCGGCTCCTGTGCCGTGCTCGTCGCCTGCGTGTCATCTATGCTCCCTGCCATCTCAGCCTCGTGGCCGACCGTCGGCCGCAAGAGAACCACCGCCGCGAGGCAGACGACTGCCACCAACACCAGTCCCAGCAAACGCCATGAACGCTTCATCAAATCTTCCTCCTGCTTCTGTCCGTGTTACTCGCATCTATCATACCACAGATTCTGGAAAAAAGTGGAAAAGTTTTTGGCTATCTAGTGCATTTCTCGAAAATGTGGTATAATCCTCTTGGCGGTAATATACCCCATCCACGTATATGTGACGTAAATCACAGCGATTTTATATTGTTCCACAGGAGGAATTTTCATTATGGCAATCACGAAAGACATGAGCATCCTTGAAGTCGTCCAGAAGTACCCGGACACGGTTGACGTATTCGTCAACGCCGGCATGGGCTGCCTTGGCTGCGCTGCTGCACACTTTGAGAACATCGAGCAGGGCGCGATGGCACACGGCATCGATGTCGACCAGCTCGTCAAGGACCTCAACACGGTCGTCGGCGCATAAGACAGGCCTATAAAAAAGAGCTGCACCAGATGGTGCAGCTTTTTTGATTGCCGTTTTGGATCTCAAAGGTCCTTGAGCAGCGCCTGGACTTTCTCGAGGTAGTCGGCGCGGGTGAAGTTGTAGACTTCGCCGGTCTTGCGGACTTTGACTTCGATGACGTCTTCCTCGACAGCCTTCGGGCCGATGGTCACGCGGACCGGATAGCCGATGAGGTCGCAGTCTTTGAACTTGACGCCGGCGCGCTCCTTGCGGTCGTCGAGCAGGACGTCGAGGCCGGCCTTGCAGCACTCCTCGTAGATGCCCTCGGCATACGTCAGCTGCTCTTCCTTCTTGGCGTTGACGGCGACGACGACGACTTCGAACGGCGCGATGGCGCGCGGCCAGACGATGCCCTGCTCGTCGTTGTTCTGCTCGATGGCGGCGGCCATCGTGCGGCCGACGCCGATGCCGTAGCAGCCCATGACGAGCGGCTGCTCTTTGCCGTTCTCGTCGAGGAAGGTCGCGCCCATCGCCTGGCTGTACTTCGTGCCGAGCGTGAAGACCTGGCCGGCCTCGATGCCGCGCGTCATCTTGAGTGGTGCGCCGCAGTGCGGGCACGGGTCGCCCTCTTTGACCATGCGCAGGTCGGTGACGATGATGGCGTCCTTATCGAAGTCGCGCTGCGGGTTGACGTTCTTATAATGGACGTCTGCCTCGTTGGCACCCGTGACGGCGTTGTGCATGTTCATGACGGTCGCGTCGACGAGCACGTGCGTGCCCTTCTTGATGCCGATGGGGCCCATGAAGCCGGGGCAGCCGCCGGCAGCGCGGATGGCCTCTTCGTCGGCCATGCGCAAGTCGAGTGCGCCCTCGATCTGGTTGATGACCTTGATTTCGTTGACATCGTGGTCGCCGCGGATGAAGGCGAGCACGAGCTCGTCCTTGTCGGTCTGGTAAGCGACGGCCTTGATCGTCTTGTCGGCCGGCACCTGGAGGAAGTCGCAGAGGGCCTCGATTGTGTTCGTGCCCGGCGTGCTGACTTTCTCGAGCGGCAGTTCGTCCTCAGCCGGGATCTCTACCGGCTTGAGTTCGGCCTTCTCGTCGCTCGCTGCGTAGTCGCACTTCGTGCAGACGGCGATGTTCGACTCGCCGGCGTCGGCGAGGACGGTGAACTCGTGGGAGTGGCCGCCGCCGATGGCGCCGTTGTCGGCCTCGACCGGGCGGAACTCGAGGCCCATGCGGGTGAAGATGTTCGTGTAGGCATCGTACATCTTCTTGTACGACTCGTTCATTCCCTCGACGTCCTTGTCGAAGGAGTAGAGGTCCTTCATGATGAACTCGCGGCTGCGCATGAGGCCGAAGCGCGGGCGGCGCTCATCGCGGAACTTGTCCTGGATCTGGTAGAGCATCAGCGGCAGCTGCTTGTAAGAGCGGACTTCGTCGCGCACGAGCGCCGTGATCATCTCTTCATGCGTCGGTCCGAGGCAGAAGTCGCGGCCATGGCGGTCCTTGATGCGCATCATCTCATCGCCGTAGACGCCCCAGCGGCCGCTCTCCTGCCAGTACTCTGCCGGCTGCAGGATCGGCATCATGATTTCCTGGCCGCCTGCGGCGTCCATCTCCTCGCGGATGATCTGCTCGATCTTGCGGATCGTGCGCCATGCGAGCGGCAGGAAGGTGTACATGCCGCCGGCCGTCTTGCGGATCATGCCAGCGCGGTACATGAGCTGATGGCTGGCAATCTCGGCCTCAGCTGGCGTGTTTCTAAGTGTTGGTGCATAAAGGTTACTTGCTCGCATGTTTGCGTTCCTCCAATATCTGGTCAATTTCCTGGAATAATTCGTTCACGAGGTCGGCTTCGGGCACTTTGCGGACGATCTCGCCCTTGCGGAAAATGAGGCCCTCGCCGTTGCCGCCGGCAATGCCGACGTCGGCGCCGCGCGCCTCGCCCGGGCCGTTGACAACGCAGCCCATGACGGCCACCTCGATGGGCTCTTCGATGTCCCTGAGCTTCTCCTCGACCTGGGCGGCGATGGCCGGCAGGTCGATGCTCGTGCGGCCGCAGGTCGGGCAGGCGACGAGCGTCGGACCGTACTCCTTGAGGCCGAGTGACTTCAAGATCTCATTGGCGACGCGGACCTCGACGACGGGGTCGCCCGTCAGCGAGATGCGGAAGGTGTCGCCAATGCCCTCGGCGAGCAATGCGCCGATGCCGACGGCCGACTTGATGATGCCCGTGTTGACCGTGCCGGCCTCGGTGATGCCGAGGTGCAGCGGGTAGTCGACCGTCTGGCTCATGAGGCGATAGGCCGCAATCGTCAGCGGCACGTCGTGCGCCTTGAGGGAGATCTTCATGTCGTGGAAGTCGAGTGCCTCTAGGATGCGCACATGCTCCATCGCCGACTCGACGAGCGCCTCCGGCGTGACGCCGCCGTACTTCTTGAGGATCTTCTTGTCGAGGGAGCCGGCGTTGACGCCGATGCGGATCGGGATGCCGGCCTCCTTGGCTGCCTTGACGACGGCCTTGACCTTCTCCTCGCCGCCGATGTTGCCCGGGTTGAGGCGCAGGGCGTGAATACCCTGGCGGATGGCCTCGAGCGCGAGCTTGTAGTCAAAGTGGATGTCGGCGACGAGCGGCACGGTGACCTGGCGCAGGATATTGCCGAGGTTCTTGGCGGCCTCCATGTCGGGCACGGCGAGCCGCACGATATCGCAGCCTGCGGCCTGCAGGGCGCGGATCTGGGCGACAGTCGCCTCGGTGTCCGTCGTCTTCGTATTCGTCATCGACTGCACGGAGATCGGCGCACCGCCGCCGATCGCGACCTTGCCGATGTGGATCTGGCGCGTCGGACGGCGCTTCTGTAAATCGTACAAATCGTACACTTCCTTTCGAATTAGTCGGTGTCAGCCTCAGCCGCCGAAGATCACGCGGACGATGTCGTTCTTCGTTGCGAGCAGCATCAGGAGGAGCAGCAGGACGATGCCGACGTTCTGCGTGTAGCGCAGGGCAGTCGGACTCAGCGGCTTGCCGCGCACGGCCTCGACGCAGAGCGTCAGGAAGTGGCCGCCGTCGAGTGCCGGTATCGGGAAGAGGTTGACGATGCCGAGGTTGAGGCTCAGGAAGGCCGCGAAGTTGAGGAGCGGCACGAAGCCCATCTGGGCGACCTCACCCGCCATCTGCGCGACACCGATCGGGCCGGCGAGCTCTGCGCCCGACAGCTCGAGGACGATCTTGTAGAGGGCGTCGACCATCATGTAGAGGATGGCCCCCGTCTTCTGCACGGCGAGCTTGGCCGACTCGACAAAGCCCGGGTAGCGCGTGTCGACGGAGCCCATGACGCCGACCATCGCGCGCTGCGAGCTCGAGTCGTAGGCCGGCATGACCGTCGTATCAAACGACTCCCCGCCACGCTCGACGGTCAGGTTGACAGGCTTTCCCGCGCTGTCCTTGACGCCAGCGACGAAGTCGGACCACGTCGCGATTGGCGTTCCGTCAATGGCGAGCACGCGGTCGCCGTCCCTGAGGCCCGCTTCGGCCGCCGGCTTGCCCGCAAGCACCGTGCCGAAGACCGGCTCTGTGCTCGGCGTGCTGACACCGGCGAAGAAGAAGATGCCGAAGAACAGGAAGAGCGGCAGTATAAAATTCATGATGGAGCCCGCGAGAATCACAATCATGCGCGAGCTCACAGGTTTCTCGCAGTAACCGCGGCTGCCTGCATCGTTCTGCTCGGGGTCCATGCCGGCGATGTCGTTGAAGCCGCCGAGCGGGATCGCGCGGATGGAGTACACCGTCTCACCGCGCTGGAAGCTCACGAGCTTCGGCCCAAAGCCGATGGCAAACTCGTCGACGCGCATGCCCGTCATCTTCGCCGTGACGAAGTGGCCGAGCTCATGCACGAGGACGAGCAGGCCGAAGACAAAGACAGCTGCTGCTATTGTCAATACCATTGCTTCACCATCCTTTTATCGTGTCATAGTGAATCTTGCAGTGAATCAAATGAAGACGCATCACTTCGCGAGCAGCGAGGCAGCGTACGCGCGCGCCCACTTGTCTTCCTCGAAGAGCTCTGCAAGTGTCGGCTCGACGATGCATTCGCGCTTCATCATCGTCTCTTCGATGATGTCGTAGATGTCGAGGAAGTGGATGGCATCCTTGAGGAAGGCGCCGACGGCGACTTCGTTGGCCGCATTGAAGACACACGGCATCGAGCCGCCCATCTTGCCGGCCTCGTAGGCAAAGCGCAGACCCTTGAAGGTGTCGGTGTCCGGCTTCTCGAAGGTCAGGTCCTTGAGCTTCCAGAAGTCGAGGCGCTCGAAGGTCGAGGTCTGCCGCGTCGGGTACGTCAGGGCGTACTGGATCGGCAGCTTCATGTCGGGGCAGCCGAGCTGTGCGATGACGGAGCCGTCGCAGAACTGGACCATCGAGTGGATGATGCTCTGCGGGTGGACGACGACCTGTATCTTGTCGTAGTCGACACCGTAGAGCCACTTCGCCTCGATGACCTCAAGGCCCTTGTTGACGAGCGAGGCCGAATCGACCGTGATCTTCTGGCCCATATTCCAGGTCGGATGCGCGAGGACCTGCGCCTTCGTCGCGCCGATGAGCGCTTCGCGCTTCTTGCCGCGGAACGGGCCGCCGGAGCAGGTCAAAAGGAGCTTCTCGATTGTCTCGCGCTTCTCCCCCTGCAGGCACTGGAAGAACGCGCAGTGCTCGCTGTCGACGGGCAGGATGGAGACGCCCTGCTCCTTCGCGCGGCGCATGACGATCTCGCCGGCGACGACGAGCGTCTCCTTGTTGGCGAGCGCGATGTTCTTCTTGGCGTCGAGCGCCTTCATCGTCGGCTCGAGGCCGGCAAAGCCCATCATCGAGGTCACGACGGTGTCGACGTCCGGGTAGGCCGCCGCGTCGATGAATGCCTGGCGGCCGCCGGCGAGCTTCGTCCTGCCCGTGTAGCGCGACTTGAGGCGCGCGTAGGCGGCCTCGTCAGAGAGCACGGCGAGCTCCGGCTCGAACTCGCGGATCTGCTTTTCGAGCAGTTCGTCGCTCGCATTGGCCGCGAGTACGGAGATGTGGAAGAGCTCGCGATGGCCGCGCACGACGTCGAGCGTCTGCGTGCCGATGGAGCCCGTAGAGCCTAATACGGCAATATTCTTCATAGCATTTCCCTCACTTCAGGCCGAGGCCCGCGATCAGCACAAAGTAGTAGACGAGCGGTGCCGTGAAGAGCACGCTGTCAAAGCGGTCCCAGACGCCGCCGTGGCCCGGGATGATATTGCCCGAGTCCTTGATGCCCGTGTAGCGCTTCGCCACCGACTCAACGAGGTCGCCGAGCGTCGCCAGCAGCGAGATGCAGAAGCCGAGCACGGCCATCTCGACGATCGGCAGCGAGAAGAACACGCCGAGGCCGGCGACGGCTGCCGTCGTGCCGACGACAGAGCCGAGGAAGCCCTCGACCGTCTTGTTGGGGCTGATTGTCGGGCAGAGCTTGTGGCGGCCGATAGCCGAACCCGTGAAGTAGGCAAACGTGTCACTGGCCCAGGTGCCGATGAACATGACCCAGATCATCGCGCAGCCGAACTCAAAGGAGCCAAGCGAGGTCATGAGGTGCTGCTCTGGATAGAGGTAGCGCAGCATGACCATGTGCGCAAACGGCAGGCCGAGGTAGAGGATGCCGGCGACCGACGTGCAGGCGTCGACGAAGGAGACGCGGCCGTGCAGCAGGACGCTCTCCAAGAGCACGATGAGCACGATGCCCGTCGTGACGGCCATCGACTCCTCGGCATTGCCGAGCCACGCGCAGCCCCAGAGCAGGATGAGCCCGAGAATGCCCGTCAGGAACGTCAGATTGCTGCCCTTCCGGTGGAAGGCGCGCGCGTATTCAAACCAGGCCAGCACGGAGAGCACGAGAGCAAAGCCAGCGAACAGGGCCCCGCCCGTCTGGATGACGAAGGCAGCCAGCGCGATGCCGACCACGCCTGTGATGATTCTTGTAAACAACGAAACCGCTCCTATCTTATTTATTGGTCAGGCCGCCAAAGCGGCGGTCGCGCCCGGCAAAGTCGACGAGCGCGTCGACGAAGCAGGCGGGCGTGAAGTCCGGCCAGTTGACATCGGTGAAGTAGAACTCCGCATAGGCCGACTGCCAGAGCAGGAAGTTCGAGAGGCGCTGGTCGCCGCTCGTGCGGATGACGAGGTCGACGGGCGGGTCGCCAGCCGTGTCGAGCTGCTGGTCGATGGCCTCGGCGTCGATGTCCTCTGGGGCAATCTCCCCTGCCGCTGCCTTGCGCGCCAGCGACTGCGCCGCGCGGATGAGCTCATCCTGGCCGCCATAATTGGCCGCGACGTTGAAGCGGATGCCCGTGTTGTCCTTCATGAGCGCCTCCGCCTCGCGCATCTGGCGCTGCAGACCTTCAGGCATGCCCTCCATGCGGCCGATGAAGCGGATGCGCACATTGTAGTCGTTCATCTCCTCGAGCTCCTTGATGAGGTAGTCCGAGAAGAGCTTCATGAGGAATTCGACCTCAAGGCGCGGGCGCTTCCAGTTCTCCGTCGAGAAGGCGTAGACCGTCAGGGCCTCGATGCGCAGATCGATGGCCGCCTTGAGGATGTTCTTGAGCGTCTTGACACCGGCCTTGTGGCCCGCCGTGCGGATGAGGCCCTTGCCCTGTGCCCAGCGGCCGTTGCCGTCCATGATGATGGCGACATGGCGCGGCAAGCGCTGCCAGTTGATTCTATCGTAGAGCGGGTTCTGATCGGCGGGCGCTTTTTCCTCGCGCGCCGTTTTTCCACCGCCAAATATCTTTTTCCACATACTATATCTCCATCCTGAGAGACTATTCCGTGTAGAATAACGAAAAGCCCCTCTCGCATAAAAAAGAGGGGCCGCTCGTCATCCATCAGGGAGCTTCAATTGCGGATACCGGGCAGCCGGCAGCGCAAGCACCGCACTCAACGCACTTGTCTGCGTCGATCTCGTAGTGCTCTGCACCCTCGCTGATTGCCTCAACCGGGCACGTAGCAGCGCAGGAACCGCAGGAAATGCAGTCATCAGTGATCTTGTAAGCCATTCATCTCGCCTCCTTCTCTAGTTTTTAGTGGTCCAGCTTCCTCTGCTTTGCCGCAAGAGTCAGCAGGATCGTGCCATCCGCCTGCTCTCGCACGCGGACGACGTAAAGACAGGTTGAATCTGTCTTGAAAAAATCACGCGTTGGGCGTGTTATTTCCGTTTGCCAGGGGCGGCCGGCCTCGCGAAGCATCGCTTCGGCCTCGGCGAGCGGCCGCGCCAGGATGTCAGGCGTCATCTGAGTCATATCAGACTTCCATGACCTCTTTCTCCTTGACGTCCTTCGCCGCATCGGCGAGCTTGACGTACTTGTCGACGAGTTTCTGCATGGACTCCTGACCGCGCTTCGAATCGTCCTCAGTGATCTCCTTGGACTTCTCGAGCTTCTTGATGGCCTCATTGCCGTCGCGGCGGATGTTGCGCAGGGCGACCTTGGCCTCCTCCGTCTTCTTGTTGACCGTCTTGACGAGCTCCTGGCGACGCTCCTGCGTCAGAGCCGGGATGGAGAGGCGGATGGCCGTGCCGTCGGAGTTCGGGCTCAGGCCGAGATCCGACTTCATGATCGCGACTTCGATGTCGTGCAGGATGGATTTCTCCCACGGCTGGATCATGATCATGCGCGGCTCCGGCACGGAAACCTTCGCGATCTGGTTGACCGGCGTCGGGGCGCCGTAGTAGTTGACCATGACCTTGTCGAGCAGGGACGGCGTAGCGCGGCCTGCACGCAGCGAGGCGAACTCGTGCTTGAGGGCCTCGATGCTCTTCTTCATGCGTTCCTCATGGGACGCGAGAATGTCTTTTACCATTACTCATTTCCTCCTACCGTCGTGCCGATCTCCTCGCCGAGTGCTGCGCGGACGATGTTCTCGTGGTCATCGATGTTGAAGACGAGAAGCGGGATCTCGTTGTCCATGCAGAGGCTCGTGGCCGTCGTGTCCATGACCTGCAGGCCCTTGTTGAGGATCTCGATGTACGTCAGCGAATCAAATTTCTTCGCGTTGGCATTCTTGTTCGGATCGGAATCATAGATGCCATCCGTGCCCTTCTTGGCCATGAGGATGACATCGGCTTCGATCTCTGCAGCGCGCAAAGCGGCCGTCGTGTCCGTCGAGAAGTACGGATTGCCCGTGCCGGCGCCAAAGATGACGACGCGGCCCTTCTCCATGTGACGGATGGCCTTGCGGCGGATGTACGGCTCTGCGACCTGGCGCATCTCGATGGCGGTCTGTACGCGCGTGTCCACATCGAGCTTCTCGAGTGCATCCTGCAGGGCGAGTGCGTTCATGACCGTGGCCATCATGCCCATGTAGTCGGCCGTCGCGCGGTCCATGCCCTTGGCCGAGCCGGCGAGCCCGCGCCAGATGTTGCCGCCGCCGACGACGATGGCGACGTCGACGCCGCGCTCACGGATTTTCTTGATCTGCTTCGCGATATCCTCAACAACAGCCGGGTTGATGCCGAAGCCCTGATCGCCGGCAAGCGATTCACCACTGAGTTTCAGGACAATGCGTTTATATTTTGCTGGTTCCAAAATATTACCCTCCATCTAAATGTCACTGCATCTTTCTCTATTATAAGGCCATTGTTCCAGATTTTCCATAGGAAAATCCACCTTGCAGCCTTTCAACGAGGCGGGAGATAGGCTCACCGCCTGTTTCTAGATGTTTCCCCCATTTACGGAGATTTTCTGCCTCGTTATAACCTCTAAAAAAAGAGAACACAATCCATTATGTGTTCTCTTTCTTTCCGGTCTGGCTTTTTCCGGTTGATTATTTCATCTGAGCAGCGACTTCAGCAGCGAAGTTCTCCTGCTTCTTCTCGATGCCTTCGCCGAGCTGGTAGCGCGTAAATGCCGTTACCTTGACGTCGCCGAGGATGTCCTTGACCGTCTTGTCGGAATCCTTGACGAAGATCTGCTCGTTGAGGCAGACTTCCTTGTAGTACTTGTTGATGCGGCCTTCGACCATGCGCTCAACGATCTTCTCCGGCTTGCCCTCTTCGAAAGCCTGCTTGCGGAGGACTTCCTTCTCGTGCTCGAGAGCTGCTGCATCGACACCGCTGCGGTCGATGGCTGCCGGAGCTGCTGCAGCAATCTGCATGGCAACGTCCTTGCCGAGTTCTTCGTCGCCGCCCGTCATGTCGACGAGGACGCCGATCTTGCCGCCCATGTGGATGTAGCTGGCAACGCGGCCTTCCGACTCATAGCGGACGAAACGGCGCAGGGAGATCTTCTCGCCGATCGTAGCCGTAGCTTCCGTCACGAGAGCAGCAACCGTCTTGCCGTCGATCTCGCTTGCATTGAGGGCATCGAGGTCAGCCGGGTTCGTTGCAGCGATGTGCTTCGCGATCTTCTCTTCGAGAGCGCGGAACTGCTCGTTGCCAGCAGCGAAGTCCGTCTCGCAGTTGACTTCGACGAGAACGCCGACTTTTGCATCGTCGCTGATGTAAGCGGCGACAGCACCCTCTGCAGCGATGCGGCCAGCCTTCTTCTCAGCCTTCGAGATGCCCTTCTCACGGAGCCAGTCGATTGCCTTTTCCTTGTCGCCGTCCGTAGCCGTCAGGGCCTTCTTGCAGTCCATCATGCCTGCGCCCGTCGTCTCGCGCAGCTCTTTTACCATTGCAGCCGTAATCTTTGCCATTGGTTCTTTTCCTCCTAATAAAAAGGAGGGGCAAGGGATAACTCCCTTACCCCTCCCGGTCTTCTTATCGAATCTGGATTTCTGGATTATTCAGCAGCCGGTGCTTCTGCAGCTTCTGCTTCGCTATCCTGACCCTGACGACCCTCGAGGACTGCATCAGCCATGCGGCCCGTGAGGAGCTTGACAGCGCGGATTGCGTCATCGTTGCCCGGGATGACGTAGTCGATCTCATCCGGATCACAGTTCGTGTCGACGATGGCAACGATAGGGATGTTGAGCTTGCGAGCCTCAGCAACGGCGATGCGCTCCTTGCGCGGATCGACGATGAAGAGTGCGCCCGGCAGCTTGTTCATCTCTTTGATACCGCCGAGGTACTGCTCGAGCTTCTCCATCTCGTGGCGAAGACCCTGGACCTCTTTCTTCGTGAGGACTTCGAACGTGCCGTCTGCTTCCATAGCCTCGAGCTCTTTGAGACGAGCGATGCGCTTCTGGATCGTGCGGAAGTTCGTCATCATGCCGCCGAGCCAGCGCTCGTTGACATAGAACTGGCCAGCACGCGTAGCTTCTTCCTTGATGGCTTCCTGAGCCTGCTTCTTCGTGCCGACGAAGAGGACGCTCTTGCCTTCCTCTGCAACGCTGCGAAGGAATGCATAAGCCTCGTCAACCTTCTTGACCGTCTTCTGAAGGTCGATGATGTAGATGCCGTTGCGCTCCGTGAAGATGTACTTTGCCATCTTCGGGTTCCAACGACGGGTCTGATGTCCGAAGTGGACACCTGCTTCAAGTAACTGTTTCATGGAAATAACTGCCATGTTGGTGCACCTCCTGTTTTTTTCTTCCGCACCTTTCATTTCTCTGCACCACCCATGTCGGGCACAGGGCAGCGATCGAGGCGCGTGCTATTTTTACACCGTTAGAAATTATATCATAAGAGAAGTGCCTTGACAATCGTTTCCCCGTATTTTTTTTGCGCGCTGCTCACAGGAATCATGCACGGCAAAGCTGTCTTCCTTATTATAAGCAAAATTATACGCAAAGAGATTGTGTCAAGGAATCGGATTCGATTTACAATAATACAGAATGCTGCCCCGCATTGTCCACGTACGATGTATGTATACCGTATACTTATTCCATACCAGTGGACATCCCCTGCTCTTTTCTCTATAATAAAAAACTGTAATAAGGAATTGGCATTATCTATCATACAAATGCGAAAATATATCGCAGCCAATGACTGATCACGTATACGCGAAGTACGCAATACCCAAGGAGTGATTTTCATGAACTTATCGATCAAGATCTTCATCGCGCTCGTGCTGGCCGTCATCGTCGGCCTGATTGCGGGTGAACCGGCACTGCCGTTCATCAACTGGTGGATTGCCCCGATCGGCACGATCTTCATCAATCTCATCAAGATGATGATCGTCCCCGTCGTCCTCTGCTCGCTCGTCGTCGGCATGACGAGCCTCGGTGACACGACGAAGCTCGGCCGCATCGGCATCAAGACGATCCTGCTCTACCTCGTCACGACGGCTATCGCCATCGTCATCGGCTTCAGCGTCGCAGGCCTCGCGCATCCGGGCCTCGGCCTCCAGATGACATCGGACGCTGTCGTCAAGGTCAAGGAAGCGCCGTCGATCATGCAGGTCTTCGTCGCGATGATCCCGGCTAACCCGGTCGCTTCGATGGCCAAGGCGGATATCCTGCCGGTCATCGTCTTCGCGCTCTTCATCGGCGTCGGCATCCTCAAGGTCGGCGGCGAGCGCGCAGACATCCTGATCAAGTTCTTCGACGCCTGCGCGGAGGTCTCCTACAAGATCATCGGCATCGTCATGAGCTTCGCTCCTATCGGTGTCTTCGCCCTGCTGCTGCCGGTCGTCGCCAAGAACGGCCCATCCGTCCTGCTGCCTCTGATCTCCGTCATCGCCTGCGTCGCCGTCGGCTGCCTCATCCATGCGGTTGCCGTCTACTCGACGCTCGCCAAGGTCTGGGGCGGCCATACGCCGGCACAGTTCTTCCGCGGCATGAGTGAGGCGATGCTGATCGCCTTCACGACTTGCTCGAGTGCAGCGGCGCTGCCGGTCAACATGAAGAACAGCCAGGAGAAGCTCGGCGTCTCGCGCGATGTCTCCTCCTTCGTCCTGCCGCTCGGCGCGACGATCAACATGGATGGCACGGCACTCTACATGGGCGTCTGCTCCCTCTTCATCGCGAATGTCTTCGGCATCGACCTGTCGTACGGCCAGATGGCCATGATCGTCCTGACGGGCACGCTGGCCTCCATCGGCACGGCAGGCGTCCCGGGCGCCGGCCTCATCATGCTCGCGATGGTCCTGCAGAGCGTCAACCTCCCGATGGAAGGTCTCGCCCTCGTCGCCGGCATCGACCGTGTCCTCGACATGTTCCGCACCTGCCTGAACATCACCGGTGACGGCGCCGTCGCCATCGTCATGGATCAGGAAGAAAAGAGATACGCCAAGAAGCAAGCTGCGTAATCGCTTCCCACAACGACACACATCACCAGAAGCCTCCTGCATGGCAGGAGGCTTTTGGTTTGCAGGTGATTTGCGGATTCAGATTCAGTTTACATCGCATAAAGCAAGTCGCCGCAGTGGACAGGCAACGCTGCGCAGGGCAGGCTGCTAGAGATACGATGTGTGCCGCCGAAGGGCTCAGAGGGCCAACGCTACGCGACAGATTCCTGCTAAAGCTATTTTGTCTCTTAATGCATCCCTCGAAAAGAGTAAAACGCGCTGCGCTTGAACGGCTACTCTTTTCGAAGGTCATGAGTGGTAGACAAAAATAGCTTCTTCACGCAGGAATCTGAACGCTCCACTCTTGTCCCTCTGCCCCCTTGGCGGGGAGCTCATCTCTTCTATACGAGAAGGAATGCATGGGTACGCAAACTTCGTCTGTGCCGGAAGTGAGCCGCAGCTGCTTGTCATAAGCGGAGCGTTAGCAGGACTGCGTGAAGAAAGGATTTTTTGCCGACCAAGCCCCTTAGAAAAGACAATCGTTCAAGCGAAGCGCGTTTTTGTCTTTTCTAAGGATTGATTCTGCGGCAAAAAATCCTTTTAGCAGTCCTGCGCAGCGCAGCGTTGACAAGCAGCTGCGGCGTCTTACCATGCTGGATGTCACGCAATCCTGCGCAGCGTTGGGGTGCTGGTGCCGTCGTCTCGCCATGCTGGATGTCACGCAGTCCTGCGCAGCGCAGCGTTGACAAGCAGCTGCGGCGCCTTCTCATGCGAGATGTCAACAAAAAAGCCGCCTCTATCCAAGAAGCGGCTTTTGACGTATTCGATTCAGTGAAGTGCACGTGCGGCGCTGGTGGCGCGGCGGTGCTGGCGCAGGCGGTACCAGGCCATCGGGAAGACGAGCATGGGGACGCCGGCGTAGAGGGCCTCGCGCAGCTCTGGCTCGAAGACCATGACGACGAGGCAGAAGACCTGTGCCCAGATGCCGAACAGCGTGACATACGGGAAGAACGGCGTCTTGTAGCGCAGCGCCCCTTCCGTGCCCTCGGCGATCTTGCGCTTGCGGCTGCGGTACTCGCTCCAGCAGATTGAGATCCAGGCAATCGCGCCCGTGAAGCCCGATACGGCCAAGAGGTAGGTGTATAGCGCTGAATCCGGGTCAAACGAGTAGAGCAGGATGACGGCCCAGCACGCGCAGATCGAGACGAGGATGGAGCGCGACGGCATGCCGTTCTTGTTGATGTGGCCGAGCGTGCTCGGGGCCATGTCCATGCGCGCGAGCGCATGCAGGGCGCGAGCCGCACCGTAGAGGCCCGAGTTCGAGCACGAGATGGCCGCCGTCAGGATGACGAAGGCGAAGAACGCGCCGAAGCCCGAAAGGCCGTACTGCGTGACAGCTGCCGCAAAGACACTCTCATCGAGGCCCGCCTTGTCCCAAGGCAGGATGGAGATCAGGAGCGAGATCGGGATGATGTAGAGCGCGATGATGCGCCATGTCACGTTGCGCACCGCAATCGGGATGCTCTTCTCCGGCTTCTCGCACTCGCCGGCGGCAAGGCCGATAATCTCCGTGCCCTGGAAGTTGACGAGGATGATGACCATCGTCAGCACGATCGACCAGTAGCCGTTCGGCGCGAAGCCGCCGCTGCCGAGAAGGACCTTTGTGCCGATATAGCCCTGATCGCCGATGAGGCCGAGGCAGATGAGGCCGGCCACGATACTGAAGGCTGCAAGAGCGATGATCTTGATCAGAGACAGCCAGAACTCACTCTCGCCGAACTTATCGACATGGAACAGATTGAGAATCGTCACCAGGAGTCCGAAGAACACAGCCCACCAGAGCTGGCTGACTTCTGGTATAAAGTTATTCATGATGATGCCAGCGGCAATCATCTCGGATGGAACGTACGCAACCCAGGTCGTCCAGTAGGCCCAGCCCACACCGCAGGCCCAGGTCGGAGAGATGTGCTCCCTTGCATACGTGACAAAAGAACCCGATACAGGTTTTTCCACCGCCAGCTCCGCGAGGCAGAGCATGACGCAAAGCACGATGACCCCGCCCAAGAGATAGGCGAGGATCGCGGCCGGGCCCGCTTTTTCGAGAACATACCCGGTGCCGAGGAAGTAACCACTGCCGATGACCCCGCCCAGCGAGATCAGTTGCAGATGGCGATTCTTTAACCCTCTGTTCATTTTCGACTCGTTCATTACCTTAATAACACAACCTTCCCAGTGCCGCTTCGATCTGTGATTTGTATAGCATTGCCATCCGCGACACTTCCATTATTTCAACCTAAAGGATACTACAAAACGATAGCAATTACCATAGCTCTGCAGATAAAATTTTCAGATGAGACATACGCGCAGGAAATAGGGTATAATTATTTTAAGAAAGAAATACATCCAGGAGGCAATCATGAACGGCTACCGAACCATACGCGAGACGGACGACTCCGTCGAGACGCTCTACGAGATACAGAAATCGAGATTCATCACGCACATCCGCCACGTCGAGACGGAGGAAGAAGCGCGCGCCTTCATCCAGGCCATGAAGAAGCAGTACTTCGACGCGCGCCACAACTGCTCTGCCTACGTGCTCGGCGAGCGCGCCGACAAGCAGAAGTCAAACGACGACGGCGAGCCGGGCGGCACGGCGGGCAACCCCATCCTCGAGGCCATCAAGAAGAACGCATTGACGGACGTTGTCATCGTCGTCACGCGCTACTTCGGCGGCATCAAGCTCGGCGCGGGCGGACTCATCCGCGCCTACGGCCATGCCGCCGTGCTCGGCATCGAAGCGGCCACGCGCATCGAGATGACGCCCTTTACCGAGCTCCATGTGACAATCGGCTACGACCTCCTGGCGACAGTCGAGCACTGGATCCGGCAGCAGGAGATCCGCACAGAGGAGGCCGACTACGCCGAAGCTGTCACGCTCCACCTCCTGCTGCCGCCCGCAGAAGTCGAGTCGCGGCTGATGGAACTGCGCGACCTCACAAGCGCCAACTTCCAGTCGGAAGAGGGTGCGACGCGGCGCATCGCCCTGCCGTGCTGATGTCATTGACAAGAACAGCTGCTTTCCCTTATAATAGCAGCTATACCTACTAGAACGATATGTCTTCCAAAGATTTGCTTAACAGGAGGAATCTCATGAACGATTACACCCTTGAAGTGCACGGCTGCCACAAATACGATGCGACCGGCGCCATCAGCGAACCGATCTACCTCTCGGCGACATACCGCCACCCGGGCTACAAGCAGAGCACGGGCTTTGACTACGGCCGCGTCGCCAATCCGACGCGCAAGGAGCTCGAGGACGTCCTCGCCAAGCTCGAGCGCGGCCAGCGCGCCTGGGCCGTCTCATCGGGCATGGCCGCCATCAACATGGTGCTCCATCTGCTGAATCCCGGCGACCACATCCTGCTCTCCGAGGACCTCTACGGCGGCACCGTCCGACTCGTCAACGACATCTACAAGAAGTACGGACTGACCTTCGACTACGTCAACACGGCCGACCTCGAGGCGACGGCGGCAAAAATCCGCCAGGAGACGAAGATGATCTTCATCGAGACGCCGTCAAACCCGATGATGCTCGTCAGCGATATCCGCGCCCTCGCTGCGCTCGCCCACGAGAACGGCACCCTGCTCACCGTTGACAATACCTTCCTCTCGCCGCATTTCCAGAAGCCGCTGACGCTCGGCGCCGACATCGTCGTCCACAGTGCGACGAAGTACATCTGCGGCCACAACGACATCATCGCGGGCGTCATCGCGATTGCCGACGCTGATGCCGGCTACGGCAAAGATCTCGAGCTCTACATCAAGTCGGAAGGGCCGAACCTGACGCCGATCGACTCGTGGCTGCTGCTGCGCAGCATCAAGACGCTCGGCCTTCGCGTCGAGCGCCAGGAAAAAAATGCCATGAAGATTGCCGACTGGCTCAAGCGTCAGCCGACTGTCACCGATGTCTACTACGTCGGACTGCCCGACCATCCGGGCCACGCGCTCCACAAGAGCCAGGCCACGGGCTTTGGCAGCATGATCTCCTTCAAGGTCAAGTCGCCAGAACTCGCCATCAAAGTGCTCGGCCGCCTCAAGCTCATTGCCTTCGCCGAGAGCCTCGGCGGCGTCGAAAGTCTGCTGACGTACCCGATCGCCCAGACGCATGCCGAGATGCCGAAGGAGCTGCTCGCGCGCACGGGCCTCGACGACCGCCTGCTGCGCTTCTCTGTCGGCATTGAGGATCCCGAGGACCTCATTGCTGACCTCGACCAGGCCTTGAACAGCTGATCCCTCCGGCTCCCTGCTAGCCCTTCCCACAGAAAGCGAGTGATTTTTATGCCAATTGATTTTGATACAGTCATCGACCGCCGCGGCACCTCGTGCCTCAAATACGACTTTGCCGTCGAGCGCGGCTATCCGCAGGGCATCCTGCCGTTCTGGGTCGCCGACATGGACTTTTCCACACCGCA
This sequence comes from Mitsuokella sp. UBA4253, assembly GCF_002395285.1. Taxonomy (NCBI): domain Bacteria; kingdom Bacillati; phylum Bacillota; class Negativicutes; order Selenomonadales; family Selenomonadaceae; genus Mitsuokella; species Mitsuokella sp. UBA4253. Next base: position 38,982 of record NZ_DGWR01000018.1, read on the forward strand.
GCCCGTCATCGCGGAGCTCACGCGCCGCGTCCAGCACGGCATCTTCGGCTACACCGACCCGAAAGAGTCGTACAAGCAGACCATCGTCGACTGGATGACGGAGCACCACGACTGGACGCCCTCGACGAAGGCCCTGACCATCACGCCGGGCGTCGTCTTCGCGCTGGCCACAGCCGTGCGCTGCTTCACGAAGCCCGGCGATGCCGTCCTCCTGCAGCAGCCCGTCTACTATCCGTTCAGCGAGGTCATCCGCCAGAACGGCCGCCAGCTCGTCAACAGCTCTCTTGTCCTCAAGGACGGCCACTACGAGATTGACTTTGCGGACTTTGAAGATAAGATTGTCAAAAATAATGTCAAGCTCTTCCTGCTCTGCAGCCCGCACAATCCGGCCGGCCGCGTCTGGACGCGCGAGGAGCTGCTGCGCATCGCCTCCATCTGCCTCAAGCACGATGTGCTGATTGTCTCCGACGAGATCCATGAGGAGTTCGTGCGCCCTGGCTTCCGCCACACAGTGCTCGCCTCGCTCTCGCCGGAGATTGCGGCGCAAACGATCACCTGCACCTCACCGTCGAAGACCTTTAATCTCGCCGGCCTGCAGATCTCGAACATCTTCATCGAGAATGACGAGCTTCGCAAGCGCTTCCGCGCTGAGATCTCGGCGGCCGGCTACAGCCAGCCGAACGCGCTCGGCCTCTTCGCCGCCCAGGCAGCCTACACAGAAGGCGGCTCGTGGCTCAAGGAGCTCTTGGCCTACATCGAAGGCAATTACAAGAAGACGAAGGCCTTCCTCGCCGAGAAGATGCCCAAGGTGACGCTTATCGAGCCTGAGGGCACGTACCTTCTCTGGCTCGACTTCTCGGCCTACGGCCTCTCCGACGAAGAGCTCGACGACATCATCATCAACGACGCGAACCTCTGGCTCGACTCCGGCCACATCTTCGGCAAGGCGGGCCGCGGCTTCCAGCGCCTCAACATCGCCTGCCCCTGGAGCACGCTCCAAAATGGCCTCGAGCATCTGGCCAAGGCCTTTGAGAACCGCTGACTCGCTTATCCAGAAAGGTCGCATCCACATGCTCTGTATCGGACTATCGCCCAGCATCGACAAGGATTGCCGGGCGCTCATCTTAGGCTCCATGCCCGGCGTCAAGTCGCTCGAGGAACAGCAGTACTACGCCCATCCGCAGAACCGCTTCTGGCCGATGATGGCCGACCTGCTCGGCGAAGCGCTGCCCTCCCGCTATGAGGAAAAGCTCGCTATGCTGCTAGACCACCACATTGCCCTCTGGGATTCTATCGGGCAGTGCAAGCGCGAGGGCAGCCTCGACTCCGCCATCCGCGAGGAGCGGGGCAATGACTTCACTGCGCTATTGCAGGCGTACCCGGCCATCCGGGCCATCTGCTTCAACGGCGGCAAGTCGGCCCAGGCCTTCCGGCGCCACAACAAGGCTCTGATGAGGCGTCCCGACATCGCCTTTTACGCCATGCCCTCGACGAGCCCGGCCAACGCCCGCTGGCGCCTGCCCATGCTCGAAGAGACGTGGCGAAAAGCTTTGACAGAGGCCGGAATCCTCTGCTATACTGAAAGCAAGAAATAGCGGCGAACCATTCGTCCGCTGCCGAATCACCCCCATGCCATAATCGACAGGAGGTCTATATGCCATCTTCCATCTGGCTGATCTTAGCCATCATCGTCACCGCGTTCTTCTTCTATCTCGAGACACGGGACGTCGAAGATTGACATGCAGAAAAGCGGCTGTACATCGCGTACAGCCGCTTTTTAGTATCTCGATATCTTGATCTTGATCACAGGAGCATGCCGATTGTATGGACGATAAAGGCGACGATCCAGGCGATGACGCACTGGAAGATGACGACCCAGATGGCCCACTTCGTGCCGAGCTCGCGTTTGACGGAGGTGATGGCAGCGACGCACGGCGTGTAGAGCAGGCAGAAGGCCAGAAGCGATGCAGCCGCAAGAGGCGTCAGCACTGTCGAGATGGAGCTCGTGCCGAACAGGACGCCGAGTGTCGAGACGACGCTCTCCTTGGCCATGAAGCCCGAGATCAGCGCCGTCGAGATGCGCCAGTCGCCAAAGCCGAGCGGCGCGAAGACAGGCGCGATGACGCCCGCGATCGAGGCGAGCATGCTCTCGGAGGAATCCGCAACCATGTCGAGGCGGAAGTCGAACGTCTGCAGGAACCAGATGACGATCGTCGCGATGAAGATGACGGAGAAGGCGCGCTCGAGGAAGTCCTTCGACTTCTCCCAGAGCAGCTGCATGACATTGCGGCGGCCCGGCATGCGGTAGTTCGGCAGCTCCATGACAAAAGGCACGGCCTCGCCCTTGAAGATGGTGTTCTTGCCGAGGTAGGCCATGAGGATGCCGACGAGCATCGCGCCAAAGTAGAGGACGATCATCGGCAGGGCGCCGTAGTCGCCGAAGAATGCCGCGATGAAGAAGCCGTAGATTGGCAGCTTGGCCGAGCAGCTCATGAACGGCGTCAAGAGGATCGTCATGCGGCGGTCACGCTCAGAAGGCAGCGTGCGCGTCGACATGATGGCCGGGACCGAGCAGCCGAAGCCGATGAGCAGTGGCACGATGCTGCGGCCCGACAGTCCGATCCTCCTGAGCCACTTGTCCATGACGAAGGCGATGCGCGCCATGTAGCCCGTGTCCTCGAGCAGGGACAGGAAGAAGAAGAGCGTCACGATGATCGGCAGGAACGACAGCACCGTGCCGACGCCCTGGAAGATGCCGTCGATGACGAGCGAGTGCATCGCCTCATTGACGCCGGCAGCCGTCATGGCGGCATCCGCCTCATCCTGCAGGAAGGCAATGGCTGCGGCCATGAGGTCCTGCAGGGCCGCGCCGATGACGTTGAACGTCAGGTAGAAGACGAGGCTCATGATGGCGATGAAGGCCGGGATGGCCGTGTACTTGCCCGTCAGGATCTTGTCGATGCGGCGGCTGCGCTCGTGCTGGCGGCTCTCGTGCGCCTTGTGGAACGTGCGGTCGACGAGCTTGCCGATGAAGGAAAAGCGCATGTCGGCGATGGCCGCCGAGCGGTCGAGGCCGCGCTCCTTCTCCATCTGGCAGATGATGTGCTCGATCATCTCCATCTCGTTCTGGTCGAGCATCAGCGCTTCGATGACATGGCTGTCTCCCTCGACAATCTTCGTCGCGGCGAAGCGGACCGGGATGCGCGCTTCCTTCGCGTGATCCTCGATGAGGTGCATGATGCCGTGCAGGCAGCGGTGCACCGCGCCGCGATGACTCTCCGCATCGCAGAAGTCCATGCGGCCCGGCTTCTCCTGGTAATGCGCGACGTGCAGGGCGTGCGCGACGAGCTCCTCGATGCCCTCGCCCTTGGCTGCCGAGATTGGCACGACCGGGATGCCGAGCAAGGACTCCATCGCATTGATGTCGACGGAGCCGCCATTGCCCGTGAGCTCGTCCATCATATTGAGTGCGAGGACCATCGGGCGGTCGAGCTCGATGAGCTGCAGCGTCAGGTAGAGGTTGCGCTCGATGTTCGTCGCGTCGACGATGTTGATGATGCCCGTCGGCTGCTCGCGCAGGATGAACTCGCGCGAGACGATTTCCTCTTCCGTGTACGGCGACATCGAGTAGATGCCCGGCAGGTCCGTGATTTTCGTGTTCGCGTGGCCGCGGATGCTGCCGCTCTTCTGGTCGACCGTGACGCCCGGGAAGTTGCCGACATGCTGGTTCGAGCCCGTCAGCTGGTTAAAAAGCGTCGTCTTGCCGCAGTTCTGGTTGCCCGCGAGCGCAAACGTCAGCAACTGGCTGTCGGGCAGCGGGTGCTCGCCCTGCCGCACGTGGTAGCGGCCGCCCTCGCCGAGGCCTGGATGGTCCGTCGGCTCATGCGGGATGTGGACCGCTGGATGCTGGTCCGACTCCCAGCCCGGCAGCTTCTCGATACCAATCTGCTTCGCATCGTCGATGCGCAGTGTCAGCTCATACTCGTGGATGCGGAACTCAATTGGGTCCCCCATCGGCGCGAACTTCACGAGCGTGATCTCCGCGCCCGGTATCACGCCCATGTCGAGGAAATGCTGCCGCAGCGCTCCCTCTCCGCCGACCGAGCGCACCACTGCGCGCTCACCGGCTTTCAATTCATTCAGATACATAAGACTCTCCTTTTGTCGTAAATACACACCTTCATTGTACTCAAAAAATCTGAGATTGCAAATCAAGTTTAACCGACTGCCCGTCATGACACGATGTTGGGCGACAACAAGGGGTAAAAAAAAGAGCATCCCTGAGGTATTCCTCAAAGATGCTCGTGCACGGATGCGAGATTCACTTTGCAACAGTCTCGGTCTTCTGCTCTGCCTGGGCAATCTGTTTGGCCTCCGCCTTCTCGTCTTCGGTGACGGCGGATTTGAATTCGCGGACGCTCTTGCCGAGCGATTTGCCGACGAGCGGCAGTTTGCCCGGTCCGAAGACCAGCAAGCCGATTGCGAAGATCAGCAGGAGTTTTGGTACGGTAAGACCCATCAACATAAGAAGCACCTCTATCTTTCATCTATCCACTGCGAGTGACGACTCTGTCTCATTGTTTCTCATTATATCATGAATCATCATATATGGAAAATATAGATTCCCTATCGGGTACATAGTAAATATCTATACGGTCACGCCTCAAGGCATGAGACGATGCGGTCGATGGCCTCGTCGAGGCAATCCTCTTCCATGCCAGAGTAGTTGAGCACGAAGGTGTGCGCCGCGCCCTCGGCACTGCCGACGTAATAGTCGCTGAGCGGACGCATGCGGATGCCCTTCTGCGACAATTCCTGCTGCAGCACATGGTCGTCTTTCCCCGTGTGGAAGTGCAGCAGGAAGTGGAGGCCGGAGCCGCGCTCGATGAGGTCGGCGTGATGGAAGAGGCCGCCCGCCTTCATCGTCTGCAGCAAGGCCTCGCGCCGCCTGCGGTAGCAGTTGCGCATGCGGTTGATGTGCTTCTCGAAGTAGCCTGCGCGGATGAAGCGCGCGAGCGTATACTGCTCAAAGTTCGAGACGGTGCAGCTGTAGAAGCCGAGTTCTCGGTGGAAGACCTCGACGAGCTTGTCGGGCAGGACCATGTAGCTGATGCGGATGGTCGGCGTCAGTGTCTTCGAGAAGGTGTTCATGTAGATGACACGGCCGCTGACGTCGATGCCCATCATCGTCGGGATGGGACGGCCCGTCAGCCGGAACTCACTGTCGTAATCGTCCTCGATGATAAAGCGGCCCTCGCCCGCGCTCGCCCAGCCCAGCAGCTCATAGCGCCGGCTGATCGGCGTGATGCAGCCCGTCGGGAAGTGGTGCGACGGGCTGATGTGCAGGACGTCGACACCTTTTTCTTGGAGTTCCTGCGGGCAGATGCCCTGCTCGTCCATCGCCACAGGCACGCAGCGCACAGCATTCTGGCGGTAGACCTGGCGGATCTTGTCAAAGCCGGGATTCTCGACGCCGAAGCACTTGTCGCGCCCCAAAAGCTGCACGAGCAGTCCGTAGAGGTACTCCGTGCCCGCGCCGACGACGATCTGCTCCGGCGCGACATCGAGGCCGCGGAAGCTGCGCAGATGATTGGCGATTGTCTCGCGCAGGCTCATGATGCCCATGCCGGGCGAGCGCTCCAAGAGCTCTTCAGCCTGCTGCGCCATGACCTGGCGCAAGAGGCGCGTCCACGTCTTGAACGGGAAATCCTCGGGGCGCAGACTGTTGGCCGTGAAGTCGGCCAGGTACTCAGGCAAACACGCTTCCGGTTCGCGATGGACACGCTGCGCCTGAGCGGGCTTGATGGGCAGGCTGGAAAGACGCGCGACAAAGAATCCCTTCTTCGGCACCGACTGGCAATAGCCTTCCGCCACCAACTGACCATATGCGCCCTCGACCGTGATGACGCTGATGCCGAGCTGGTGCGCGAGCGAGCGCTTCGACGGCAGCTTCTCGCCCGCCTGCAGGCGCCCGGCGAGTATGTCCGCGCGGATGCAGCGGTAGAGGTGCTCGTAGAGCGATTCCGCCCCGATGTTCTCGAATGAATAGGTCAGCACAGCAAACTCCCTCTCTCCATCTGATACTATCTTATCGTCATGCTTTGAATCTTTTTCTAAGGTCAAAACCAGTATATACTAGTCAGCAATAGGACACAAGTCCAGATTGAAAAAACAAGACGAAAGAAGGAAATCATCATGGCATCATCTGTACATCCATCCTCTTCATTCACCACGCGCGAGCTCTGCCTGGCGGCCGTCATGGCGGCCGTCGTCTTCCTCGCGACCTTCGTGCCGCGCATCCCGATCCCGCTCGGATACGCACATCTCGGCGATGCGGCCATCTTCCTCATGGTGCTCTTCTGCGGGCGCCGCGAGACACTGATCGCGGCCTGCTTCGGCTCGGCGCTCTCGGACCTCATCGGCGGCTTCCCGCTCTGGATCTTGCCGACGCTCATCATCAAGTTTTTCATGGCGGACATTGCCTGGCGCGTCATCCGACCAGACAAGACAAAGGCCTCGCCCGCTCGCCTCGTCGTCGGCTTCCTGCTCGCCTCGGCCTGGATGGCTGCTGCCTACACGCTCTTCGGAGCACTGCTCTACGACAGCCTCGCAGCAGGCCTCGCCTCAGCACCGGGCCTCATCGCAGAAGGCGTGCTGAACAGCGCGATCGCGATCGTCGCAGCAGGCATCCTGCAGAAGACACCGCTCGGACAGCGTTAACGGCGCTCCAGCTCCAATAAAGCCTCCTTCATCGGCAGCCCCCAGGCATATCCTGTGAGACTGCCGTTCGTGCCAATGACGCGGTGGCACGGGACACAGATACTCAGGGGATTGGCTCCGACGGCGCCGCCGACAGCATGGTAGGCCCCCGGCCGCCCGATGGCCTCCGCCAGTCTCTTGTAAGTCGTCGTCTCGCCGTAGGGGACTTTCTCGAGCTCCTTCCAGACCTGCAGGCGAAACGGCGTGCCCACGAGCCTGTAGGGGAACGTGAACGCGCGCCGCTCCCCTTCCAGATACTCGTGAAGCTCCCGCGCCGCCCAGTCCGTCACCTCGCTCGGGCGCTCTTCCTCCTGCCGCTCCTTCACGACATCGATAGCAACAACTGCGTCCTCTTCCTCCACGATGCGGAAGAAGCCGAACGGGCAGGGATACAGTCCGATGTGCTTTATCTTTTCCATGATCATCACCTCATGGCCATTCTAGCAGGATGCATGGCCATTTTCTACGAAAAAGCTCACAAAAAAAGAGATTCCCGATGTGCCCAATCACATCGTGGAATCTCTTTCTGTCTCACATAGTCTCACTGCCAGCCCTGCAGTGTCCAGTAATCCTCGATGCCCTTGACGATCGGATCGAAGATCTCGTCGGTGTTCGTGATGTGCGTAACCTGGAAATGGCCATCGCTTTTCTGCACGAGCTCGACTTTGACGGTCATCTGCGGCACGAGGCGGCCGTAGTCGGAATCATCGCCTGTGACGAGGAACGTCGCCTCAGCCCAGTCGCCCTTGCGCTCGACGCCCTGGAGCTTGGCGCTGTAGTGCTGCGTGAATTTCTCAGCCTCGCCCGCAATCCACTTCGCCTGCTCGTCGCTCTCGCCGATTGGCGCGATGGTCGGCGTCAGGAAGAATTCGAGACTGCGGTTGATGAAGACGAGATCGCTCTCGCGGCGCTCCTTGATGTACGATTCCATGAAGGCCGTGTCGTGGCAGAAGAACCAGTCCTGCAGATACTCTCGGTGGAGCCGCTCAATGTCGCGCGCGAGAATCTCTGTGCTGCTGTCATACCCTTTCGTGACGATAGAGGAAAGGTCAGCATAGCGCTGCACCTTCTGCGCGTCATGCTCTCTGGCGCCCTCCATGAGCTCGTTCAGCGCATATTCCGGCGTGCGGGCCGACTGGTAGCAGTAACCGCTGACACCGATGGCCACGAGCAAGAGGACCACGATCGCGATGAATCCCTTCCTGCGCTTCATAAATAAAACCTCCTAGAAGAATAAAATGATGGATGGATAGTATTCCCCGATTGTATTCAGTCATTTTAGCAGGCTTTTCTGAGTATTATCTGGAGACAGTAAGGCTTGACAGATACCCCCAGCTGGTATATAAATAGTAATGAAGTTTATTTTCAATTACGTTGTTATACAGGGGGAATCCATCATGGCTACAGCAATCGTCGGCATCGTCGTCCTCGTCGCGCTCTTCTTTGCCGTCAAGGGCGTGCTCAAGCATTTCCGTGGGGAAAGCAGCTGCTGCGGAGGCGGGGATGTCAAAGTCCCGAAAAAGAAACTCACAGGCACCATTGTCGCGACGAAGGTCGTCGATATCGAGGGCATGACCTGCGGTCACTGCAAGGCCCGCGTCGAGCAGGCACTCGACACGATTGACGGCGCTGCTGCTGAGGTCAACCTGCACCGCAATCACGCCATCGTCAAGATGACGCGCGAGGTCAGCGACGACGAGATCCGCCGCGCCCTCTCCGGCAGCGGCTATACGATCACGGGCATCCATATCAAAGACTGACTGCGCACCAAAAAAGCCGCATTCCATGACACGGAATGCGGCTTTTTGACGTATGAAACTGACACGCGGTCAGGAATTCGTCTTCTTCGTCAGGCTCTGCGTGACCCAGGGAAAGGTCGCCTCGAGGTACTGGCCGATCTTCTCGCCCATCGACTTCTTGGCGAGATAATCGGGGTGCAGACCGTCCGTCGTGTAGTCGGAGCGCAGCCAGCCGCGCTCGTCGGCCAGAGCGCTGGCTACATCGACAGAATACGGCTGCTTCTTGACCCAGGCGCAGACAAACTGCTGATGCGTGAGCCAGTCCGGCGTCGGATGCTCGATGCCGGCGCGGTGGATCATGAGGCTCGGATTGATCGGCGTCGGCGTCACGAAGACCGGGATGATGCCGTAGGCCGCGCACTTCTCCTTGAGCGCCTTGAGATGCTGCACGACGGTCCAGCCGTACGTGCCGGCGCGGTAGTCATTTACGCCGCCCATGATGACAAGGATGCGCGGGGAGAACGGCAGGACATCGTGCTCGAAGCGGTCGATCATGTCCTGCGTCGTGTTGCCGCTGACGCCGAGGTTCTTGATGGGCACGGACGAATACGTCTCCCAGTTGTAGAGCGGATACGAGGGCGGCACGCTCATGACGCCGCCGCCGTGCGTGATGCTGTCGCCGAGCGCCGCGATCGGGGTCGGCGAAGTCACCGTGAAGCCGTTCTTCGCCGACCAGTCACTCAAGGGCGCGCCGTCCGCATCCACAGAGCGCACGCGCCAGTAGTAGCGGCCCTGCGTCGTGTAGGCGTCCCAGTCGTAGACATCGTACTCACCAGCCTGCAGCGTCTTTAAGTACATGTCCTGCGAGCCCACCTCGCGGTAGACCTGCACCTCATGGTGCTTCGCGCCCGGCATCGGTATCCACGAGTAGACAGGGTACTCCGCCGCATAGTCCATCGCGTCGTAGTCCGACGTCGCAAGCGGTGCCGTCGGGTTCAGCGTGCCAGACGTCAGCGGCTGCGGCGTGGAATACGAGTTGACGGGATTGCCGTTGTAGTCGAGTCCGCGCACCTTCCAGTAGAAATTCGCCGCAGCCTTGCCGTAGCGGCCGACCTCAATGTCAACGCCATTGGCAAAAATCTGATTCTGCGTCATGATGACATTCGGCAGTGTGTCCTCTGCAGAGCCGAGGATCTCGACCTGGTACTTGACGGCCCCCGGCACGTGATCCCAGACCAGGCGCACACTGCGGATGTCAACCGACTGGCCCGCAGATGTATCCGCCTTGGCCGCCGCCTCGATCTGCTGCGCCGCCTTCGTCTCCGTCACAGCCGGTTTCTGCCCCGCCTTCTCCGCGAGCACCGATGTCGCCGTGACATGGCCATCATCCCCCGTCGCTGCCTGCGCGGCAGACGGCAGGGCCAGCCCTGCCGTCAGGCAGCAAAGCCCCAGCAGTTTCGCGAGTTTCTTTATCTTCATCATGATGGATTCATCTCTTCCTTTTCCTTCTTTTTGTTTGCGTTCCGTTCCAGACAAGCCCCTGCGGGGCATCTGGCGATTGCCTTTCCATCTTATCACGGTTGGCACAGTCAGGCAAATTTTTCAATTTCCCCGAAAAAGAAAAGAGATGCACTCTGCCAGAGAGTGCATCTCGAAAGACATAAAGAATGGGTAAGGATGGTGGATTGCGGCAGAAGGGCATCAGCCTCTCGTCTTGCCGCCGGCCACGTTGTACGTGACACCGTGGATATACGAAGCGCGGTCACTGGCGAGGAAAAGGACGAGATTGGCCACCTCGGTGAGCTTGCCGCTGCGGCCGAGCGGCGTCGTCTTCGTGTTCTTATAGCCCTTGCGCAGGTCTTCGACCGTGATGCCGCGCGTGTAGGAAAGCGCTTCTTCATAGGCCAGTGTGCGCAGGCCCGTCGCCTCGAGGATGCCCGGCGCCACGCCGACAACACGGACATTGTAGCGGCCGAGTTCCTTGGACCACGAACGCGTAAAGGAGTTGACCGCATTCTTCGTCGCCGCATAGATGCTCTGGCCTTCAGAGCCTTCGAGACCGCTCTCCGAGCTCATGTTGATGATGACACCAGCGCCATTGCGGACAAATTCATGGCCCAGGGCCTGTGCCATGAGGTACACGCCCTTGATGTTGACGCTCGTGACTTTGTCATAGACTCTTTCACTGAGCTCATACTTGCCGTGCGGATCCTTTGGATCCACGAGCAGACACGGGATGTTGATGCCTGCGTTGTTGACGAGGATGTCGAGCTTGCCAAAAGCCGCTTTTGCCTTCTCGACCATCGCTGTGACGCTCTCCGCTTTCGTGACATCGGTCACGACGTAGAGCAGCTTTCCCCTGCTCCCGCCGAGCTCAAATTCCGGCTCGTCCGGGTTCATGTCACAGACTACGACATTCGCACCATTATCGAGAAATGACTGCGCAACCGTTTTGCCGATGCCGGATGCACCGCCCGTCACTACTGCTGTTTTCCCTTCCAGATTCAACCACGAAGTCATGAATATCTCTCCTATCTTTTCTTACCACACGACATCTGAATGATGTCTGATGCTGGGGACGTTTCACATCGCTTGCCAGCCCCTTCATCTCTTATAGATGGCAATCTCCTCGCCGGGAGCAATGTCGCCGATCTCTTTGTCCTCGAGATAGAGGCTACCTTCCAGATTCTCCCCTTCTTTGTTTCCATTGAAGCGCAGTGTGATGTGACCGAGGTCGCGCAGGTTCTTCTGGACCTGGCTGCCGACATAGATGATCTTGTACGCTTCCTTGCCGAGCTGGAAGATGTCGCCTGGTTCGACGATATCCTCGAGCTTGTTGCCGCGGTGCAGGACGCAGTATTCGCGGAGTTCCTGAGGCGCATTCTCATTGAACAGGATGAGCATGCGCGCCCCCTTGAACGCATGAACCTGAGCACCGAGTTCCTGTACGATTGTACTGTAATATTTTTTCATTGGAATACCTCCTGATATACATCCATGGAAATTCATCAAGCCTCATAGAGCCCGAAGCTGGCGAGCCAAGCGAGAATGACGGAAAGCGGTCCCGTGATGAAGCGGGAATAGAGCACGGAAGGCACACCGACTTCGACCGTCTTCGCATCTGCTTCGGCCAAGCCGAGACCGACCGGGATAAAATCACAGGCGCACTGCGCATTGATGGCGAACAGCGCCGGCAGGGCAAGATGCGGCGGGACTGCGCCCTTGCCGATCTCGACGCCGATGAGCACGCCGATGACCTGCGCGATAACGGCCCCCGGTCCGAGGAACGGTGAGAGGAACGGGAAGGAGCAGATCAGCGACAAGATGATGAGGCCGCCCACATTGCCAGCTAGCGGCACGAGCAGGTGGGCAATGATGTCGCCGATGCCTGTCGAGAGGATGATGCCTATGAGCATCGAGACGAAGGCCATGAATGGCAGGATGGTCTTGATCATCGTGTTGATGGTCTCACGGCCGGCCTGATAAAAGACAGCAACGATACCGCCCATGAACTGACCGACCTTCGCCATAAAACCGGCCTGCTGCTCCGAGATTTTCTTCGACGTGTCATAGTGACGGCTGCCCATCCCGCCCGGTGCCGCCGCATCATGCTGCACTTCTTCTGCCGCGGCCGGTTCAGCAGCGTCAGTTTCCTCTGCAAAAGCCAGATCCTTTTCGCGCACAGCCGAGACGTAGATATCCGGTTTGATGAACTGCGCGAGCGGACCGCTCGGGCCAGTCGGATTGAGGTTGATTGTCCGGATACGCTTCTGCGGGTAAATGCCACAGCGCAGTGTTCCACCGCAATCAATGACGACTGCCAGGATTTCCGCGTCAGGAACACTCGTCTTGAAACCATCCACCAGCTCACAGCCCGTCATTTCCGCCAGTCTCTTGGCAACGGGCGAGATGACGCCGCCCGTGATATTGACGATCTTGTTCTGTTTCTCATTGGGATGCAGGTGCAGCGGACCGCCGAAACCGCCGGAACCAGCTGTGACGATGACGTCTTTATACTTTGCCATGATGCCTTTCTCCTTTTTCATGTATCACATATGTCCATATGTTGTAGTATCAGCCTAAAATTTTTTAGGGATCACGATTTTGTCGGCGCAAGCTCCTTGCTGAGCTTCACTCCCTGCTGCTTTTGCACGTAAGCCGTCATGAAATCTGTGATCCAGCCGCGCAGGAAATTGATGACAATGCCGATGAGGAAGTAGCGCAGTGCAAGATCAACCGTCGGCAGTCCGAGTGCCGAGATGCCGTTTGCCACACCGAGGAAGACAAAGAGTTCCGCCGGGTCGACGTGCGGGAAGAGCCCGTTCATCGTATGGCAGGAAGCGGATGCTGCTGCGTAATACGATGGCTTATAGTACTCCGGCAGGAATTTGCCCAGAGACAAGGTCATCGGATTGCAGAAGAAGAACGTGCCGACGACCGGCAGCAGGATGTAGCGCGTGATGACGTTGCCACCGCAGATGCGCGCAAACTTCTCGATTTTTTCCTGCCCCACAAAAGCGATGATCGAATTCATGGCGACAAGCAGGCAGATGAGTGTCGGAATGATGCCGCCCACCCAGCCGACAAAGGTCTCACCACCTTTGTTGAACATGCCGATAAAGCCCTGTGCCAATAAAACCATGGTGTCCATCAAAATCTCTCCTTTTCTTTTTCCCTTTCTTTTTCCCTATTCTATCTTCCAGCAGGCGTCACGGATACATGGCGTTTTTCTTGCTGGAGCTCCTGATAGGAAAGATAGTCCTGACGCGCATTCAACGCGGCTCTGACCTGTTGGCGTGTCAGGCCTCTTTCCTCACAGATCGATTTGTGAATACTTAGAAGATTTAGTTCACTAAGAGCGGTGAAGGGTCGGCATTTGGCAAAGACCGTGACACCTTCCAATAATTCTCCCTTGATGATGCGGCAATCTTCGTCAATGCAGAGCAGGACAATGGCTCCCGCCAGGAACCTCCCCTTCGATTTGCCGATGGCCACGCGCCCAAACCGGCGGAGCTCCTTGACGCGGCGGTTGAAGCGGCGGAATTGCCAGAGCGCCAGCAGGGTCTGCATGACCCAGACTACAATCGCCGCCAAGAACAACATCCCTATCATGAAATCTCACCCTCCTCATCATTCATGCAGCAGAATGGTTGCCGTCGACTCGTCCGTGATCAGCACATTGATGAGATGGCCGCGCAAGGCCCCCATGATCGCTGGAACTTTCTCACGTGAAGCAGCCATGCCGATGCTGTACGGCAAGCCGCGCAAGGTATCGAGCGGTATGGCAATCGTGCGATCCGTAAAGGGCGTCTGCACGGGACTTCCATCCTTGTCGTAGAAGACGGAGCAAATCTCCCCCACGGCCCCAGTGCGCCGCATGGAATCGATAGCATCCCGGCCAAAGTATCCCGCCCAGACGAGATTCGACGACTTGACCGGTGCACCGATACCGACAATCGCAACGTCAAGGCGCTGCCAGAACTGCGAGATCTTCTCATAATTCGCATCCTGTACGATGGCATCGCGAATCTCCGGCGTGCGCGTAATGGCCGGTGCGTAGATGTAATGACTGCGGCCGCCGACCGTCTTGGCCATCTCATAACAGATTGTATTGACGTGATGATCACTGTCAATGCTCTCCGGCCCTCCGTCAATCGGCACAAAATCGATGTCAAGCTGCGGCATCTTCTCGTGATGCGCGTATTTCGTGAGTTCCTGGATGGTAGAACCCCACGCCATACCGACGACCTGTCCATCCGCCATGATGCGGCGCAGCAGGTTGAGTCCGGCCTGCGCCATGCTCTGCTTGATGGCGAGCATGTCGTAGCTCTTGGGCACGACGTAAGCCTCGCGCAGACCGAAACGCCGTTCTAGGGCCGCTTCAAGATCTTCATACGAATCGCTCTCAACCTCTATCTTGACAATGCCGCTCTTCATCGCCTTCTTGAGATACTTGCTGATGGTCGTGCGGTCAACGCCCATGCGCGAGGCAATCTCGCTCTGCTTCAGATGGTCAAGATAGTACATGCTGGCCGCCTTGATCAGGATGCGTCTCTCTACTGGCATCATGATGTCTTCGCCTCCTCTTCTTTTTATTGTCACATTTGTGATGTTATTTCTCTTTTGCTCTCTTGTTGATTCTTATATTAGCAGTAAAGCTCCATACTTTCAATCTTTTCCTTATGTTTTCTAACCATTTTCCTTCTATTCTCAATGAATTTCTCATTTATTATCACATATGTTTCGACTATGTCTCATTTGTGCAAATCAAAAGAAGCCCCTTTCGGGGCTTCTGGCTCACAGGCACATCGGATATTCAGTTCTCGAAGAAATCGCCATGGAGATTCCATCCATGATCGACGGGGCCGCTGCCCGTGCCGAGGTCCATCTTCGCCAGCAGCGCCCCGAACAGATAGGACTTCGCGCGGCCAATCGACTCCGCAAGGTCGAATCCCTTGGCAAGGTTTGCCGCAATCGCGCTCGAGAGCGTGCAGCCCGTGCCATGCGTATTGGGATTCTCGACGCGCGTGCCGCGGTACCATTTCTCACCCTTGCCGTCTGCCATGACGAGCAGGTCGCTCGCCTCACCAGCGGAGTGACCGCCCTTGGCCAGCACATTGACACCGGCCTGCGCCGCGAGATGTTCGGCCGCCCGCTGGAAGGCCGCCTCATCCGCAATCTCTTGTCCCGTCAGGACGCTGAGCTCTGGGATGTTCGGCGTGATGACCTCTGCGAGCGGGAAGAGCTCCTGCACGAGTACCTCGACGGCATCATCGGCGAGCAACTTTGCCCCGCTCGTCGCGACCATGACGGGATCCACCACCACGTATTCTGCCCCGTATCCCTGCAGCTTTTCTGCGATGACGTGAATGAGTGCGGGCGAAGCAACCATGCCGATCTTGACGGCATCCGGGCGGATGTCTTCAAAGACAGCATCGAGCTCTGCCGCCAAGAACTCCGGCGTGGTCTCCTGCACCATGCGGACGCCCTGCGTGTTCTGCGCCGTCAGGGCCGTGATGGCACTCATGCCGTAGACGCCGTTGGCCAGCATCGTCTTGAGGTCCGCTTGCACGCCTGCGCCGCCGCTCGAATCACTGCCCGCGATTGTCAGTACCTTTTTCATATGGATTCCTCCTGCATATCACGAAAAATTTTAACACTTCCATCTTACAACGCAGGCCGCTTCCTGTAAAGGAAATCAGTCGGTTCCATTCGGATTCCATCGGCTCAGTAATGAATTGCTCCGACTTCTCGCCGGGCCCTTGCATTTTCCTGAGAATCCGTTAAAATAACAATAACACATTCAGCTGTCATGACAGCTGAATGAAGATGTCATCATCGATTCATCTCATTTGAGAATTTTGGGAAAGAGGTTATTTGCATGATTCTCGAACGCCTGGAAGCCCTGCCGGTTGGCTCCTTCCACTACAAGCTTCTCTTGGTCACGGGCCTCGGCTGGCTCTTCGACTCGATGGACACGGGCCTGATTGCCTTCGTCCTGCCTGTCTTGACAAAGGACTGGGGACTCACGCCTGCACAGGCCGGCTGGATTGGCTCGATTGGCCTCATCGGCATGGCGCTCGGCGCCGTGCTCGCCGGCACGGTCGCTGACCGCATCGGCCGCAAGAAGGTCTTCACCATCACGGTGCTACTCTACAGCATCTCGACAGGGCTCTGTGCTCTTTCTTGGAGCTATGAGTCACTGCTCGTCTTCCGCTTCCTCGTCGGCTTCGGACTCGGCGGTGAGCTTCCGGTCGCCGCGACGCTCATGAGCGAGTACGCACCGAGCCATCTGCGCGGGCGCTTCATCGTCCTGCTCGAGAGCTTCTGGGGTGTGGGCTGGCTCGTCGCCGCCTGCATCGCCTACCTGCTGATCCCGCACTTCGGCTGGCAGATTGCCTTCGTCATCGGCACGATCCCGGCGCTCTACGTCTTCCTGATTCGCCTGCACATGCCGGAGTCCGTGCGCTATCTGATCTCGCACGGCCGCATCAATGACGCCAAGGACATCATCCTCGAACTCGAGCGCAAGCTCCACGTCGAGAGCCGCCCGTTCGCCAAAGAGCTCAGTGAAGCAGAGCGCGAACAGCCAAACGCCGCTGCGACGAGCTTCACGACGCTCTGGACGAAGCCATTCCGCACGCGCACCATCATGCTCTGGCTCGCCTGGTTCGGCATTGTCTTCAGCTACTACGGCATCTTCATGTGGCTGCCGTCCATCGTCTTTGCCCAGGGCTTTGCCGTCGTCAAGACGTTTGAATACGTGCTCATCATGACGCTTGCCCAGCTGCCGGGTTACTACGCTGCCGCCTGGCTCGTCGACGTCATCGGCCGCAAGTACACGCTCTCGCTGTTCCTTCTGATGTCCGGTATCTGCAGTTTCTTCTTCGGCAATGCCGCAAGCGCTTCTTCGCTTCTCGCCTGGGGTGCGGCCATGAGCTTCTTCAACCTCGGTGCCTGGGGCGTCATCTACACTTACACGCCAGAGCAGTACCCGACGACGATCCGCGCACTCGGCTCCGGCTGGGCGGCAGGCTTCGGCCGCATCGGCGGCATGATCGCCCCGATGCTCGTCGGCATGATGCTCGCCAATGCCTTCGGCATGAGCACCATCTTCCTGATGTTTGCCTCCGTCTTCGTCATCATCTCCGCCGTCGTCCTGACACTCGGCAAGGAGAGCAAGCAGAAGACGCTCGAAGAGCTCGAAGAAGCCTACGAGAACTGATTTCCGTTCACCACATTTCAAATCTCGCACATCGCATGCAAAAAGAGCTTGGCCGCCAAGCTCTTTTTCTGTCATAATCTGCATCGTTGACAGGACTTTGGGCTATGGAGCGCGAAGAAGATAAGCAAACGTATTATAATCTTATTCGCAGAGGTAATCACTATGAGCAAAATCCTTTTGATCAACGGCAGTCCCAATGAGAAGGGCTGCACCTACACTGCACTGGCAGAGATTGCCGCCACACTCCACGAGCAGGGCGTCGAGACGGAGATGATCTGGCTCGGCAAGAAAGCGGTGCAGGACTGCATTGCCTGCCACAGCTGTATGAAGACCGGCCGCTGTGTCTTTGCGGACATCGTCAATGAGACGGCCGACAAACTCGCCGCTGCCGATGGCCTCGTCGTCGGCTCGCCCGTCTACTACGGCGGCCCGACGGGCTTCATCACGAGCTTCCTCGACCGCCTGACCTTCAGCTGCACGAAGGACGCCAGAATGCACGGCAAAGTGGCCGCCTCCATCGTCTCCTGCCGCCGCGGCGGCGCGACGGCAGCCTTTGACCGCCTGAACAAGTACTTCCAGATGTCCAACATGGTCGTCGTCGGCTCCCAGTACTGGAACCAGGTACACGGCTTCACACCGGACGAAGTCCGCAAGGACCTTGAAGGCCTGCAGACGATGCGCACACTCGCGCGCAATATCGCCTGGATCACGAAGTGCATCGAGGCCGGCAGACAGGCTGGCATCGACTATCCCACGCACGAACCCGTCACCATGACGAACTTCATCGACTGATCTTCCCATAAAAAATGCTGCCATAGAGGAGCGCTCTCCTCTGTGGCAGCATTTTTTGTCGCAATCAGTTCAGCACGACGTAGCCGATGACAAAGCTGATGATGAAGATCATGAAGTAGATGACGATGGCCTTGTTGCTGAGCCAGTCGCTCGAGAGGTCGACCTCGGGCAGTTCGACATGGGGCTTCTCGAGATGCGACATCGCGACATGTGGGACCTCGATATGCGGTGTCTCAATATGAGGCATCGTGACATGCGGTGCTTCAAGATGCGGCTTCTCGATGGAGGGTACCTGCGGCAGCCTACTCTTTCTAGCCCGCGCGCGCAGCTCCGGCACGAGCGGGATGAGGAAGGCCAGCGCTGCGAATATCACAGCGCCGCGCGTCCCCACGGTCTTGATGGCTATGACACCGAGCAAGATGCCGATGGCCACGCCGAAGCACAGGACTTTCTTTTCTCTATCATTCATCATGATTCCATTCACATCCTTTTCCTGAAGTATAGCACCGCGGCCGCATTCAGGCAAGGAAAGTGATAGTCAGCCGATTTTCTGCAACTTCGCGCGGAAGGCAATGCTACGGTTCGTCGCCAGCTCATCAAAGTGGATGACATACGCTCCCTTTTCTGCATCGATGGCAACGACGGTTCCGTCACCAAAGACACGGTGTGTCACGCGGTCCCCCTCCCGGAAAGCCAGGGATTCCGTCTGGCGCGAAAGGCGGCGCGCGGAGGCCCGGACGAAGTCGCGCGCCGCGCGCACGAGGCGCTCGGGCAGCGGCGCGGTGAAGTCGAGGAGCACGTGGTCGATGTCGAGGATGAAGCGCGAGGGGTAGCGCATCGAGCCGTCGATGTTGAGTCCTTCGGCATCCGACAGATAGAGGCCCTTCTCCGCCCGCGTCATCGCGACGAAGGCGAGCCGCCGCTCCTCCTCCATCGCCTCGGGCGTGCGCGTCTTGCGCGAGGGGAAGATGCCTTCATTGAGCGCCACGAGAAATACGTACGGGAACTCCAGCCCCTTGGCCGTATGAACGGTCATGAGCTTCACTTTGTCGCCCGGATCGCCGACATCCTGATTCGTGAAGAGCGCCGCATGCGCGAGGTAGTCTGTGAGCCCCGCCTCCTCGCCGCAGCTGACTTCGTACTCGCGGACCGATTGCTTGAGCTCCGCGAGGTTGTCGAGGCGCGCCTGACTGCCCTCCGTGCGCAGCATGGCCTCGTAGCCGCTCCTGTCGAGCACCTCCGCCAGCACCTCCGAGACGGATGCCCCCTCACTGACATCAGCCAGCCCCTCGACGAGCTGCAGGAATTCCCTTGCCTTCGTGCCCTTCCAGATCGGGTCCTCGATACTCGCCTGCATGGCCTGATAGAGCGTCATCTCATGTGCTTCAGCATATTCCGTCAGGAACTTGCGCCGCCGCTGGCCGATGTTGCGCTTCGGCACGTTGACGACGCGCAGGAAGGACAGGTCATCGCGGTAGGCGAGAAGGCGCAGGTACGAGAGCGCGTCCTTGATCTCGCGCCGCGCGAAGAACTGGACACCGCTGTAGATCATGTAGGGAATCTCCGCCCGGAGGAGCTGCTCTTCGATACTGCGCGTGATGTAGTGGGCGCGGTAGAGCACTGCCATCTCGCGGTACGCGACGCCCTCTTCGTGGAGCCTCGCCATCTCGCCGGCCAGCCAGCTCGCCTCCTCGCTCGCGGCAGTCGCATGGTGGCAGATGACCTTATGGCCATGTCCCTTTACAGGCACAAGGTCCTTCTCGATGCGGCTTGTGTTCTTGGCAATCAGCGAGTTGACGACAGAAAGGATTTCCGGCGTCGAGCGGTAGTTCTCGAGCATGTAGATTGTCTTTGTCCCTGGGAAGTGCGTATCGAAGTCCAGGAGATAGCGCCCCGAAGCGCCGCGCCACGTGTAGATGGTCTGGTCGGGGTCGCCGACGACGAAGAGGTTCTTGTGCCAGCCGCAGAGCACATTCATGAGGCGGTACTGCGGCTCGTCGATGTCCTGGAACTCATCGATCATGATGTACTCGAGGCGCTGCTGCCACTTCTTGCGGATGTCCTCGTGCTCGGCGAAGATGTGCAGCGAGAACTTGATGAGGTCGTTGTAGTCGAGGCCGAAGCACTTCTTCTCTTCATAGAGATAGCCGTAGAAGAGAATGTCCTGCTTCGTCTGCGCCTTGTCGTACTTCTCCTTGAGCGCGGTGAGCGGCAGAGCAATGAGCTCCTTGTAGTAGTCGGGCTGCTGCACGAGCTTGCGCATCTCGAACATGTCGCGCGCCTGGCCGTACGTCATATCGCGCAGGGTCAGGCCGCGCTCCTCGTAGATCTTGGCGAGCATGTCGTCGATGTCGGCGTTGTCGAGCACGAGGAAACTCTTCGGGTAGCCAACGGCATGGCTGTCCTCCTGCAGGATGGAGACGCAGAAGCCGTGGAACGTGTTGATGTAGCCCGTGTCGTTGTCGCCCGTCAAGGCGTGAATGCGGCTGCGCATCTCCGTCGCCGCCTTGTTGGTAAACGTCACGCAGAGGATGTTGCCCGGCAGGATGCCGAGCTCCTCGACGAGGTAGGCAAAGCGGTGCGTGAGCGCCCGCGTCTTCCCGGAACCCGCGCCCGCCAGCACACGCACAAAGCCCTCTGTCGTCGTCACCGCCTCGCGCTGCGCATCGTTGAGCCCCTCGAGCAAATCCTGCCAATCTTCCATATCGCTGCACCTCCTGATCCTGTTCGCATTCCCTTCCATTCTACCACAGCCCCGCCCGAGAATAACAAAAACTTTACATGCCGGTAACAACGCCAATGCATTCAGATGATAGAGTGGAATCGTCAAGAATCAAGTGACAGTATCGAAGAGAAATATGGTGTATATCTGAGTAGGTTCTTTTCATGTCGATGTCAAGATCCACAGCCAGAACCCGGATACATCCGCGCGGGCGCTCTTCAAGAGCGGCATGCGCGTCGGGCAGGATGTCATGGGCACGATGGCCGCCACGCTGATCCTCGCCGTCTTCGGCGGCAGCCTCGGCACCTGGGTGCTCGACTACGTCTACGACCTGCCGTTCCTGCAGCTGCTGAACTCGAACAGCCTCGACATCGTCATCATGCAGGGCCTATCGGGCGGCATCGGCGTCATCCTGACCGTCCCCATCGCGGCGGGATGTTCAGCCTTCCTGCTCGCCCACTAGAGAGCCTCTGTCCACGAGACGAGCCCATCCCAGATTGGATGAGCCGGATATCTTCCATCTTCTTTTAACAAGACATAGCAAAAGAAGGGCGCGCCCAGAGCGCAGCCCTTCTTTTTTGACGTATAGCGAATTGACACGTGTCGGCTCAGCGAGGAAGCTGGCCGTTCTCCGATACCTCGACGACACCGGCCTGGCCGCCCTCATAGTAGGCGACTTTATAGACCTTGTCTACCCCGACCTGCGTGACGTTCTCGACTTCTGCCTGCGGGTGCATCGTCTGCACGACTTCTGCAGCAATCTCCTCGCTGACTTTCGGCGTGCCCTGCAACATGAGCAGGCCACCCCATACGCATAAGCCGACGATTGCCAGGATCCCATTCTTCATGATACCATTCCCTTTCCATACAGACCTAGATGAGTTCTTCTTTCCAGGGACTAGTATACTCTATTTCCCAGCAATTGTTTACACTTCGACCGGAAGTATTCTGTATTCTTGCAAAGTTGTGTAACAATTAAGATTAATACTTGTGCATATACTGTATGCATGAATATCTCAGCGTTCAAAACCGTAGTGGAGGCGCTCGGCCAGCAGCGTATAGCGCTTGCTCGTGCGGTTGTTGGCAACAGCTGTGTTAAGCGCAGCTTTGGAGCCGAGCAGGATGACCTCGCGCTTGGCGCGCGTCACGGCCGTGTAGAGCAGGTTGCGCTGCATCATAATCGTGTGCGAGCGCACGAGCGGCAGGATGACGACAGGGTACTCGCTGCCCTGGCTCTTGTGGACGGTCAGTGCGTAGGCGAGCGAGAGTTCACCGAACTCGCCGCTCTCGTAGTCGACCTCGAGCTCATCACCGAAGTAGACCGTCATGCGGCCCGGCTCGATGGCCATGACGAAGCCGATGTCGCCGTTGAAGACCTGCTTCGTGTAGTTGTTCTTCGTCTGGATGACCTTGTCGCCGAGGCGGAAGGTCTGCGCGGCGTTCGTGAGTTCCGGCCGCTGCGGCGACTTCGGGTTCAGGGCCGCCTGCAGGACCTTGTTGAGGTTGTCCGTGCCGCAGGCCTGGCGGTGCATCGGCGCGAGCACCTGGATGTCCGTCAGCGGGGAGAAGCCCTGCTGCGGCAGGATCTTCGTGCAAAGCGCGACAATCTGCTCAGCCACGGCTTCATCGTCATCGATCTCCCAGAATTGGAAATCGCCCTGCGGCGAGCAGACGGGCAGGCGGCCCGCATTGATCGCATGCGCGTTCATGACGATGCTGCTCTCCCCCTTCTGACGGAAGATGTCGGTCAGTCGGACGCTCGGGATGACGCCGGAGCGCAGGATATCGCGCAGGACCGTGCCCGGGCCGACAGACGGCAGCTGGTCGACATCGCCGACGAAGATGACGTGCGAGCCGTCCGGCACGGCGGCGAGGAAGTGCTGCATGAGCGTGATGTCCATCATCGAGACTTCATCGAGGATGATGACATCGGCCTCGAGCTGCTCGTCCTCGTTCTTGCCGAAAGTCGGCGCGCTCGAACCGCCTGCGCCCTGCGCCTCGAGCATGCGGTGGACAGTCACAGCCTTCTGCCCCGTCGCCTCGGCGAGGCGCTTGGCCGCGCGCCCCGTCGGCGCGCCGAGCAGGACAGTAAGGCCCTGCAGGTGCAGGAGGTCGATCATGCCGCGCACGACAGTCGTCTTGCCCGTGCCGGGGCCGCCTGTCAGCACAAAGACGCCGTACTGCAGAACGTCTTCGAGCGCTTCTTTCTGCTTGTCCGCGAGCTGGATGCCCGCAATCTGCTCCCAGTGCGCGACGAGCGTCGACGGGTCCGTCTCCATCGCGATGGAATCGGCGTACTTCTGCAGGTAGAGCAGCTTGCGCGCTGCTTTGATCTCCGCGCGGTAGAGGTACGGCGGGTAGATGAGCGTCTCCGCGCCAACATACTCGACGGCGAGCTGCTTGGCCTGAAGAAGGTCTTTCAGGACCTTGCGCACCGTCTCCTGCTCGACTTTGAGGAGGTCTGCTGCCTGCTTCTCAAGCGCTGCTTCAGGGATGCAGCAGTGCCCCTGCTGTGCGATCTTCTGCAGGGCAAAGTCGATACCCGCAGAGATGCGACTGCGATCCTCCGCGGCGATGCCGAGGCTCTTCGCGATGGAGTCCGCGATGATGAAGCCGATGCCGTCGACCTCGCTGGCCAGCTGGTACGGGTGATTCTCGAGGGTGTCGATGGAGAAGGAGCCGTACTTCTTGAAGATGCGCGCCGCATACGTGCCCGAGATGTGGTGTGTCTCCAGCCAGAGCATGATGTCGCGGAGCTCCGACTGCGAGGTGTACGAGGCCGTGATCTTCTCGATGGTCTTCTTGCCGATGCCTGCTACCTCGCTGAGGCGGTGTGGCGTCTGCTCGATGACGGTCAGCGTTTTCTTGCCGAACTTCTGCACGATGCGCTTGGCCAGCGACGGGCCGATGCCGTCGACGACGCCGGAGGCTAGGAAGCGCTCAATGCCCTCGGCACTTGACGGCGCCTCGATGCGAAGCCCCGTGACCTGGAACTGCTGGCCGTAGCGCTTGTGCTGTGTCCAGTGCCCGCGCAGGCGAAGCTGCTGGCCGACGAGCGGTGCCTCGACGTTCGCGAGTGCTGTGATGCGGCTGTTCTTGCGCAGCGGCTTGAACGAGAAGACCGTGAAGGGGCTCGCCTCATTCGTAAAGACGATGCGCTCGACGACGCCCTCGATCTCCTCTTCCGTCTCCAATCCCGGCAGGAATGTCTGAATCGTTTCGTTCTTCATCATGCTGCCTCCTCTCGCATATCATCACGCCTCTGTCAGGCGCTCCCACTTCTCATAGCGCATCTCGATCTCCTTCTCCTTCGCCGCGTACGCCTCGGCAATGGCCTGGCTCTGCTGCGGGTCGGCCTGGACGGCCGGATTGTTCATCTGGAATTCGAGGCCCTTGAGCTCTGCCTCGGCCATCGCGATCTCCGCCTCGGCGCGCTGGACCATCTCCTCGCGCTTCGCATCGCTCATACTCTGGATGCGCCCGAGCTCAGCGCGCTTCTTCTCCTCGGCACGGCGCTCTGCCGCCTTTTTCACCTCATCATCTGTCTTCTCTTCCTGCGCCGCAGCCTTTCGTCTCGCCTCTGCCTCGTGCTTGGCCTTGGCCTGCTGTTCCCGTTCGGCTGCTTCAAGCGCTTCGCGCTCCTCGCGCGCCTCTTCCTCCGCAACTTCCTTCTTCATGAGGTAGTAGCTGTAGTTGCCGAGGTATTCCGTCAGCTTGCCGTTCTCGAGCTCTAACGTGCAGTTTGCGACCTTATCGAGGAAGTAGCGGTCGTGTGAGACGGCCAGGAACGTGCCAGGGAAGGCCATGAGCGCCTCCTCGACGGCCTCGCGCGCGGGAATGTCGAGGTGGTTCGTCGGCTCGTCGAGCACGAGGAAATTCGCGCCCGTGAGCATGAGCTTGAGGAAGGCCACACGCGACTGTTCGCCGCCTGAGAGGTCACCGATGCGCCGCAGGACTTCGTCACCATGGAACAGGAAAGCGCCGAGGTAGCGGCGCGCCTGCTCCTCGTTGATGCCGTACTCGTAGATGAGCTCATCGAGGATGGTGTTGTCCATGTTCAGGCCCTCGTGCTGCTGCGAGAAGTAGCCGATCTTGACGCGGCTGCCGATCTTGACGCGGCCCGTCGAGGATTCGAGTTCGCCGACGAGGACACGCAAGAGCGTCGTCTTGCCCGCGCCGTTCGGTCCGACGAGGGCCACACCGTCACCGCGTCGGATGAGCATCGAGAGGTGATCGAAGATCTTGTGGCTGCCGAACGACACCGAGACGTCCTCAAGCTCTGCCACGCGCTCCGCGCACTCAGGCGGCTTATTGAGCGCGAAGTAGTTGAAGGACGCATCTTCCGGCGGCAGCACGATGCGCTCGAGCCGGTTGAGCTGGCTCTGGCGGCCGCGCGCCTGCTTGCTCTTGATGCCCGCCTTGTACTTGCGGATGTACTCCTCCGTCTTCCTGATGTGCTCCTGCTGCTTCTCGTAGGCTGACTGCAGCGCCGCGCGGCGCTCTGTCTTTACCTTCATGTAGTAGGTGTAGTTTCCGTCGTAATCCGTGACCGTATGGCCAGAAAGCTCGAGAATACGCGTGGCGACGTGGTCAAGGAAGTATCGGTCATGCGAGATGATCAGGACCCCGCCGGAGTAATTCTTGAGGAAGCCCTCGAGCCACTCGATCATGTGGATGTCGAGGTGGTTCGTCGGCTCGTCGAGGAAGAGGAAGTCCGGCTCGCGCAAGAGCGCCTTCGTCAGGCAGATGCGCGTCTTCTGGCCGCCGGAGAAATGCGCGACGTTCTTCTCAAAGTCCTCCTCCGTGAAGCCGAGGCCGAAGGCCACGCGGCGGATGCGGCTCTCGTAGTCGTAGCCGTCGAGCAGTTCGAAGCGCTCGACGACCTTGCTGTAGGCGCGCATCGTCTCCTCTGCGTGGTCGACGGCAATCTTCTTCTCGAGCGCCTTCTTGCGCTCGCCGAGCGCGATGACATCGTCAAAGGCGCGCAGGAACTCCTCGTAGAGCGTCCCTGTGCCGAAGTCGGCCTGCTGCTCGACATAGCCGATAGTCGCCGCCTCATCGAGCTGTATCGTGCCGCCGTCATTCTCCTCCTGGCCGAGCAGGCAGCGCATGAGCGTCGTCTTGCCGGCACCATTTGCCCCGACAAAGCCGACCTTGTCGCCGCGCGCGACCTCGAAACTGACATCGTGGAAGAGCTCGTCGATGCCGAATGACTTCTTGAGCCCCGTAACTCGTAGCATTGCCAATGTATTCACTCCAATAAATCAAGTCTGTAAAAATCCAGCGAATTGCGAGAAAGACGGAGCGTCTGCTCCGTCTCTTTCATCCGTCATTTCCCTTTTTTGTGATAGTCACGGCCGATGTTGACGACAGCCTGGTTCGAACTGCCGCCGTCGCGGATGACGCAGGCAAACGGCATGCCGTAGAATACATCCGTATTGCGCGTCGACGTCGTGATCGTCGTCGTCGGATTCGAGCTCGTCTTGCCCGTCTCGACACCCGAGATGATGAAGCCCTTGCGCTGCAGGGCAGCGGCGACTTCCGCACCGGCACCGTCGATGCCGCTCGAGTTGATGACCATGACCGCGATCTCCTCCGGCTTCATCGGCTCATCATCCGAATCCTTCTTATCCTGATCCGTGAGCTTCGTGCCGCCGCTCGTCTTGTGGGCGAGCATCTTGAGGTCCTTCGGCAGATCCGCATCATACTTGTCCTCAGCCTCCTGCGCCTCCTGCTCTGCCGCCTCCGTCAAAGTCAGGCCGAGCTCCGACGCCAGCAGGTCGCGCACATCCGTGATGTCCGGGATCCAATAGCTGATGTCCTTGTGGTAGGCTGGCTGCCCCGGGACCATCTGCGCCTCGAGACCGTTTGCTTGGAACGTCTTCATCATCTTGGCAAAGCTCAAGAGCTCTGTCACCGACATGTCCGTCTTGACAGCCGAACTGACTTCCTTGACGATGTCCGGCAGGCGCGGCAGAATCTCCGGCGTGAGGACCTGAGCGAGGCAGGCCTTCATAAACTTCTGCTGACGCCCGATGCGCCCGATATCGCCCTCACCGTCGCGGTAGCGCACGTACTGGATGGCTTTTTTGCCATCCATGTGCTGCTCACCCGGATAGAGGTCGATGACGAGGCCGCCATTGTCATCCCAGGGGTCCTCGTAATGCATGCGCTTCTCGACATCGATGTCGACGCCGCCGATGGCGTCGATGATGCGCTCAAACGACTTCGTGTCGATGATGATGTAGTGATCCATCGGCACGCCGAGCAGCCCCTCGACCGACTTCTGCGACAGGGCATGGCCGCCATAGGCATAGGCATGGTTGATCTTATCGTAGCCATGGCCGTCAATCGCCACGCGCGTGTCACGCGGGATTGACAGGAGAGCCGCCTTCTCCGCCGTCTTGTCGATGGAAGCCACCATCAAGGTATCACTGCGGCCCACATCATCCTTGCGGCTGTCCACACCCATGATCATGACGTGGATGATCTCATGGTCTGTATCACCGATCTCATGAGCAGGATTCTTTCTATTTATGCCAGCGTAGCAGCCAAGCACGACAGCAATGATGACGACGAGGATGAGTCCAAGCCACTTGACCCGTCGAAAGCTGCGTCTCTGTTTGCGCATCTCAGGCATCCAATATCGCCCCTTATATCTAAAATAAAACGTTACAACTCATTCAGTATATCAAATATCAAATCGGTCTGCAAATACGAAAACCATCTCCCTGAGATACGGAAGGACAATACACAAAAAGGCTCCGCCTCAGCGGAGCCCTTGCTTAACCGGCAACTCCCTATCCTCCCAGTCCGTCTCCAGACAAGTACTTTCGGCCTCTGAATGCTTAACTACTGTGTTCGGTATGGGAACAGGTGGAACCATTCAGGCATCATCACCGGATATTCTATTTGAATGCTTGCACATTCAAAACTATACAGAAGAAATTACTCTGCGAACATTTCAGTTCTCTAGTTAAGCCCTCGACATATTAGTAGTAGTCAGCTTCATGCCTTGCAGCACTTCCACATCTACCCTATCAACCTTGTCTTCTTCAAGGTGTCTTACTAGCTTGTGCTATGAGATACTTCATCTCGGGACGGGCTTCACGCTTAGATGCTTTCAGCGTTTATCCCTTCCGGACGCAGCTACCCAGCTGTGCTTCTGGCGAAACAACTGGTACACCGGCGGTCCGTCCACTCCGGTCCTCTCGTACTAGGAGCAGTCTCCCTCATGTATCTTGCGCCCGCGATGGATATGGACCGAAC